>JACIWU010000035.1 GCA_014360805.1 Chloroflexota bacterium | reverse complement strand
GGCGCCGGTTTGTCCGCTTCGGCCTCCGCGGGAACCGGCGAAGCCGAAGCCCGGCAGGCCCTTGCGCGCAAGCAAGCCGGCCTAGAGCGCGAACTCGCCGACCTCCACGACGACGCCCGCATGGCCAGCGTGCGCAGCGAGGTGGAGCGCATCTCCGCGCTGCTCGCCGCGCTGCCCGACAGGCTGCGGCGCATTCGGGCGCGGGGGTTCCAGTTCCACGCGACGCTGGAGCAGGAACTGGACAGGCTTGCCCAAGACTGGAATCTGTTCAAGCCCCAGATGGCGGCAGCCATAGAGCGCGAATACCAGCGGCTGGCCGTGTCCATGGCGCGCATCCAGGAGCAGGTCCTGGCGGGCCGCCAGTACATGGCCCTGCCGGTCGCGCTGGCATCCGAGCGGGTGGACACCGCCGCCGCCCAGTTGAGCAACTTCAAGAGCGAAATCCAGGCCGCTTCCTCCTCGCTCCAAAGCATGCTGACCTCGGCCTCGCAGGGCATCCGCAAGGCCGACAAGATCATCGCCGACGCCGAGGAGATGCTGGACGAACTGGACGTCGCCACGTTCCGCCTTCTGCCCGGCGAGGCGCCTGTCGCCATGTCTCAGGCCGAGTGGCTCCGCGGCAAGGACGACGAGGTCAAGGGCCTGCTGTTCATCACCGACCACCGCCTGCTGTTTGAACGCAAGGAGGAAGTCGTTACCAAACGCAAACTCCTCGTCTTCACCGAGAAGAAACTCGTGCGCGAACTCCTGTTTGAGACCCCCATCGGCGCTGTGGAGAAGGTCGCCGTGGAGCGCGTGGGCGGGCTGTTCAAGAAGCAGGTCGTCAAGGTCAGTTTCACGTCCCCGCCCGCGCCCCACGCCCAGGCCCTCATCAGCCTGCGTGGCGACCCCGAAGAGTGGGTTGGCGTCATCACCCGCATCATCACCGGCGACGCCGACAAGGACCGCGTCGCAGGCCCGGCCCAGGAGCAACCTGCCACGCCCGCCGAGCCGAGAGTCATCAAGTGCAGCGGCTGCGGGGCCACCTTGACCGTGCCCATCGTCAAGGGCATGCAGAGCGTGAAGTGCGAGTATTGCGGCACCGTAATGCGCCTGTAGCCGCGACAGACCGACCCCCAGGGCCGCACCCGCCCCATCCGCAGGAGGGCATAAGCATGGAAATCGGCACCGTCCGCCAGGTGGACATTGAGCGCGAGATGGAGCAAGCGTATCTGGACTATGCCATGAGCGTCATCGTGTCCAGAGCCTTGCCCGATGTCCGAGATGGCCTCAAGCCCGTGCAGCGGCGAATCCTCTACGCCATGCACGACATGGGGCTGAAGCCCGACAAGCCCTACAAGAAAAGCGCCCGCATCGTCGGCGAAGTCCTGGGCAAGTACCACCCCCACGGCGATGCCGCCGTGTACGACGCCATGGTGCGCATGGCGCAGGATTTCTCCATGCGGGCCGTGCTCGTGGACGGCCAGGGGAACTTCGGCTCCATTGACGGCGATGGCGCTGCCGCCATGCGCTACACCGAGGCCCGCCTCGCCGTCATCGCGCAGGAACTCCTCGCCGACATAGACAAGGACACGGTGGACTTCGTCCCCAACTTTGACGGCACGCTCACCGAGCCCGCTGTCCTCCCGTCGGCCCTGCCGAACCTGCTGGTCAACGGCGCGTCGGGCATCGCCGTGGGCATGGCCACCAACATCCCGCCCCACAACCTCGGCGAGGTCTGCGACGCCCTCATCTACATGATTGACCACTGGAAGGACGTAGAAGACATCTCCACCAGCGACCTGTTGCAGTTCATTCAGGGGCCCGATTTCCCCACCGGCGGCATCGTGTACCGCTACGCGGAAGACCGCGCCACCGGCGAGCGCGTGGACGCCCTGGAGAGCGCCTACGCCGTGGGCAAGGGCCGCTTCACCGTGCAGGCGAAGGCCCACGTGGAAGAGATGACGCGGGGGCGCAACCGCATCGTCGTAACCGAACTCCCCTATCAGGTGAACAAGGCGCACCTGGTGGAGCGCATCGCCGAACTGGTGCGCGATGGGCGCATAGAGGGTATCTCCGACCTCCGCGACGAGTCCGACCGTCAGGGCCTCCGCGTCGTCATAGAACTCACGCGCACCGCAGACCCGCGCGAGGTGCTGTCGGCCCTGTTCAAACTCACGCCCATGCAGGCCACCTTCGGCGTGAGCATGTTGGCGCTGGTGGACGGCGAGCCGCGCATGTTGTCCCTGAAGAAGGCGCTCCACCTCTTCCTGGAGCATCGCCGCGAAATCGTAACCCGTCGGAGCCGCTATGACCTGGAAAAGGCCAAACTCCGCGCCCACATCCTGGAAGGAATCCTCATCGCCCTGGCCAACCTGGACGAAGTTATCGCCATCATACGCAAGAGCCAGACGGCCGAGACCGCCCTCGCCAACCTGCGCAAGCGGTTCAAACTCACGGAGATTCAGGCGCAAGCCATCCTGGACACCCAGTTGCGTCGCCTGGCGGCCCTGGAACGCAAGAAGATTGAAGAGGAATACGCCGAGAAGAAGAAACTCATCGCCTACCTGGAAGACCTCCTCGCGCACCCCAAGAAGATTCTGGGCGTCATACGGAGCGAACTGGCGGCCCTGAAGGCGCGGTACGCCGACCCCCGCCGCACGCAGATCATCCAGCAGGAGAAACGCGACCTCACCACGCGCGACCTCGTCGCGGAACAAGACGTGGTCATCGTCGCCTCGGCCTCGGGACGATTGCGTACGTTTCCCGCCG
This sequence comes from Chloroflexota bacterium, assembly GCA_014360805.1. Lineage (NCBI taxonomy): Bacteria > Bacillati > Chloroflexota > Chloroflexota bacterium. Next base: position 30,083 of record JACIWU010000035.1, on the reverse strand, counting down.
AGCCGACCGCCGACCTGGCCCGCCAACTCGGAGACGAAATACCCGTGGCCCTTGCCAAAGGCAACACCCGCGACGACCTGCTGGTATGCACCGCGGACGGCCAGGGCTACGCTCTCCCCGTGCACCTGCTGCCCGTCGGCGACCGCTCGGCGTGGGTTTCCCTGGCCGACCTGTGCTCCCTCCCCAAGACCGAATCCATCGTCGCCCTCGTGTGCCCCAAGGCCGACGACGAAGGCCGCCTGCAGGGCTACCTCACGCTGGTTACCCGCCGCGGCAAGATCAAGCGCCTGGCCGCCGATGACCTCAAGAGCATTCGCGGCAGCGGCATCCTCATCGGCCTGGACGAAGGCGACGAGGTTGTCAACGCGTTCCTGACCGATGGCTCACAGGAGGTCATCGTCTGCACGGCCCAAGGGCAGGGCATTCGCTTTGCCGAGGAAGAGGTGAGGCCCATGGGTTTGGCCGCCGGTGGCGTTCTGGCCATGAAACTGGCGGAGGGCAATAGCGTTATCGGAGCAATGCCCGTATCTGTCGCCGATGGCCAGGTCGCCATCCTCGCGCACCTCGGCTACGGCAAGCGGATCGCGCTCAAAGACTTCCCCGCCCAGAAGCGCTACGGCGCTGGCGTGGTCGTGGCCAAGGTTACCGCCAGGACAGGCCCTCTCGCCTGCGCAGTTGCCGTCGGCGGGGGCGAGACGCTATGGGTGAGAACCTCGGCGGCCAAAGGGTACCCGCTGAAAGCGGCGGATTTGCCCCTCATGGCGCGCGCAGCCCAGGGCAAGACCGTGCTGACCCTGCGCAAGGCCGAACTGGTGGAGGGCATCGTCGCGCTGGGAGCGGCAACGACGGAACCCACGCCACAACGCAAGCGCAAACCCAAGGCCGCGGCAGCACCGGCATCGCGCACGCCGGCCAAGAAAGCGCGTGCCAAGAAGGGCGCACCGCAGGCGACCGAGAAGCCCGCCAAAACCGCCAAGAAGCCGGCGAAGGGACGTCAGTCCACGGCGCCAGCCACAGAGAAGAAGACCGCCCAGGCGAAAGCGGCCAAAGCCCCATCAGCGGCCACGGCCAAGCCCGCAAAGCCCAAGGCCGCCCGCAAGTCGCCCGCGACGAAGCAGGCGACCAAACCCGCGCCGACCGAGGCCATGCCCACGCGAGAAGAGGCCAAGCCGCCGGCCGCGCCGGAAACAAGCGCCGCCCAACCCAAACCCGCCCAGGCGCCCAAGAAGAAAGCGCCCAAGCCTGCCAGCGCGGGTCGCGCCGCCAAGAAGAAGCCGGTGCGAAGCGTACCGGGGACGGACAAAAAGTCCGGCAAGTGAATCCCGCGCGGGGGGCGGCTTGCCGGTCTATTTCCCATTCGCGTGGATTCGTGTTATTCGCGGTTGGTCTATTTCCCATTCGCGTGGATTCGTGTTATTCGCGGTTGGTCTATTCCCCATTCGCGTGGATTCGCGCTATTCGCGGTTGGTCTATTCCCCATTCGCGTGGATTCGTGTTATTCGCGGTTGCTCTATTCCCCATTCGCGTGGATTCGCGCTATTCGCGGTTGCTCTATTCCCCATTCGCGTGGATTCGTGTTATTCGCGGTTGCTCTATTCCCCATTCGCGTGGATTCGTGTTATTCGCGGTTACGATCGGAAGCCCGCGCCTCGTGCACGGCGGTCAGCGCGCGGTCATATTCCGGGGCCATGCACGCCCAATCGTATCGCCGCATGGCCTCGCGCAAGGCCGGCGCGGGCGGCGTGGGGTTCAGCAGAATCTGGCGCAACCGCCGCACCAAGTCCTCAAAGTCCTCGTACAGATGCGTCTCGTGCAGGGACGGGGGAATCAACTCCGGGTACACAAGCCGCTTGGGCAACAGCGGCCACGCCCCACAGTAGATGCTCTCCACGATGGCGATGCCGAAGAACTCGTGGATGGCTGTGCTGACCACCACATCCGCCTGCCAGAGGAGCCGCGCGTACTCGTCCGCGTCCGCGTGGCCGTAGTGGACAAGGCGGCCGGCAAAGGCCTCTTTCGCCTGCAGGAACTCCTGCGGCTTCTGGCGGAAGTTCTCACCGGCCAGGGCCAGGCGGAAGGGCACGCCTTCCTCGGCGAGGATGGCAAGCGCCCGGAAGAAGACTTCAGGCTGCTTGTCGTATTCCCATCGCTGATTCCACAACACCAGCGGCGGGCGGGTGCGGGGCGGCGCGCTCTCCCGAGCGGCGTCCAGCCGCCGCAGATCGCACCCAACGGGCAGGACGCTGGATTTGGCCCGAAGTTGCGGAACCGTCTCCAGGTGGTTGTAATCGGGAAAATGCTTCAGCAGCCTGGGGAGTTCGTCAAAGAACTGCTCGCGGTGAAACGCCGAGTTGAAGAAAACCCAGTCGGCGCACAGCCCCGTCATGAAGTTCATGAACCCGTAGGTCAAATCGTGGCTGGCTGCCGGCGCCAGGGGATACGACAACTGGGTCTCGTGGAAGTACGCGGCGATGGGCGTGTCGGCGAAGCGCGGGCGGGTCAGGCCGAGAAAGTAGGGCAGATTCACCATGTCCGTAACCAGGAGCAAGTCCGGATCCTGCTCCATGCCCTGGCATCGGCTGGCCAGTTCAAGCGCGGCCCCGTGCATCCGCCACTTCCAGAAGCGGCCTTCCATGGGCCAAATCTCAATCGCATGCTCGCGGCTGGCCGCCTGATACCCCTCGGCCCATGCGCGGTGCGAACCGGTGAAATACGGCTCCAGCAAAACAACCCGCATGCTACCCTGTGCCCCCAGAATGCATCAGCCGTGCCCGAAACGCGTTGGCCATATGCGGGGTTGGGCGCGCCGCTGTGTTGACTACATAGCCATGCGTGTCAGCGCGCGGTGCGCCAACAAGGTCAACCACCACGAGGGGGTACGCTTCTGTCCAAACTCCCACGCTCTCCATGCTGTCCATACGGACTCCGCGGTGAAACGGCCCTGCTCATCGGCTTTGGCCTTCACATGGTGCGCGATCTCTCGGAGACGTTCATCGTGCTGCAACCATGGAAAGTGCGATAGTACGTCTAGCACATGTAGAACATCATACCAGATCAAGGGGGCCTTGAGTTTGCCGAAGTCCGTGCCCATTGCAAACAAATACGGTTTGCGTAACGTGCGGTCTTCCCAGAGTTGCAATAATGTCTCTGCGCCAGTGTGGCAGGCTGCGCTCTCCCGCCAGTCCGGCGCTACGGCCAAGGCTTTCAGCATCACCAGATTCGCATAGGGACACGGGGCATTCTTGGGGCCAGGCCCGCGAAACTTACCCAACTCAGGTGCCGCTGCACAGGGCCACCCATTATCGCGCACCAGGTCCACCAATGTCTGTATCGCTGCTTGGACCCGGGGGGCCTCACCCAGGCCGAATTTCACCAAGGCATACAGCACGATCGGGGCATCGCAGAGCATCCAGAGCCACTGGTCTTTGCCTGTGCCGCCAAAGTGAGTCGGGATGTTCATCAGCACTTGAAAGGGGCCATCCTGCGATTGGTGGCTGAAAATCCGATTGACGACCTGCGCAATACCGGGGTCATCGGCCCTGAACCCAAGATCAGCAACAAAGGCCAGTTTGTGCAGCAGGTGGCTGGCATCATTATGACGTTTCAGCGGGGCACCCGGCCACTCGGCCAGTTCGGTCAGCAAAGACTGAACAAGCGGATGCGCGACCATAGTCCGACGGGCTGCACTCACCTGTGGGTCATTCTCGGGTTGATTCAGCAGGTCCACGCGGGTTCTATACTGTACCCAAGGAGGACCCTGCAACAACCAATCAACCGGCGCGTCCGTGTGTTGTTTCACATGACTATTCTTTCAGAGGTCCCCGGCCGTGCGAAGTTGTGCCGCACCCACTGCTATACGGCGTCAATCTCCGCCAACTCGTTCGGGTTGAGGAGCCTGTGCCGCGCCGCCAGGTACGTCTCGCACTCGTAGCACTTGCCGGCCTTCGCGCACGTGCTACTGGCGATCTCCCAGCAGGGCGTGGAGCGGTCTTCGTAGGCGGTGCAGGCGGCGCGGTCCGCATCCGAGCACCCCTTCAACTCCCAGCACGGAATCAGCCCCAGCAGGCGGCGAAGCCCTTCCTGATTGAGGCCCTTCTTGTGGATGAGATAGCGGATGCACTGGACCCACTTCAGGTCATTGTCCGAATACAGGCGCCGATTGTTCTTGCGGGCGGGGCGGATCAGGCCGAACTGCTCGTAGAGCCGCAGGGTGCGCGGATGGACCTGCAAGAGGTCGGCGGCCGTACCAATGGTGTACAGAGGGGTGGATTCGCTGCGCATTTTCTTCTCACCTCGCCGAGCGGACATGGTGGCACCACACTTTACAACCATTATAGCCTATCAACTGGATTTGTCAACTTTTCTATCAGCGAACATAACGCAACATGTGCGAAAACCGGCAACGAAAAAGGCCCGCTGGGGTGCGGGCCTTCTCACTCCGCGGCGACACTGCGCCGTGTCTAGGAATCCTGGTGCTCATCCGTATCTTCATGTTCGTCGCATGCCGACGGCACGGCCGGCCTCTGCACCGCTCAGCCGCCCACGCCCGCCTTGGGGCCAATCCAAAGCCACAGCACCGCGAACAGGGCGAATAGCCCCAGCAACGCCAAATCCCCAAGACTCATGATTCACCCGCCGGAATGCCCAGCGCCTCCTGCACCGCCCGCAGGATGGCGTAGTAACTCACCCCACCCGCGAACCGGAAGACACCGTTGATGGCCGTGAGCGGATATGCCAGCCCGTGCTCCTCAACGGCCTTCACCACGTCGGCATACTTCGCCCGCATTTCCGGATCCGACAGTTCGTAGTACTCCACCTTCACCCTGTCGCCGAAGTCTTCCCGTAAATAATCGGCGACGATCTTCGTGGTCTCCTCCGAAGACCAGTGAGGTCCTCAGCCTCCGCTGAAGCAACTCTCCATCAGGTCGTTGCCGAAAACCGATACCACTACCTGCTCTGTTTCGTTTGTCTGCATGGCGCATCCTTTCTGAAGTTCGTTTCAAAGACAGGCCCACGGCCCGTCGGCTAGATGCCTCAAGTGCTGCCGCCTGTGCCGCAGGAGGACCCCTGCGAGACGGCAAACCCGCCTAGGGCATTGCCCCCCATGCCGAACAGCGACACCTTTTTCTCCACGCCCTTCTGCCCGCAATGGGGGCACTCCACACTTCGCGGGTCCGTGTTCATGGGAACCAGTTTCTCAAACTCCTTGCCACAGTGTGGGCAACGATACTCGTAGATTGGCATAGACTAACGCTCCTCCATCCCTTCGTCCAACAGGCTCGTCAGGCGGCCAGCGGTCGCGACTCCCACGTGCTTCGCCACCAGTTCGCCGTGTGGCGCGAACAGCAAGAACGTGGGCACCGCGCGCACCTGGAACTGGTACGCCAGGGCATTGCCCAGCGCCGAGCGCACGCTCAGCCGCACCACGGCAACTTGCCCCTCGTGCGAACGCTCAAACCCGTCAACGGCGGGCTTGGACAGCAAGCACGCGCTTCAGGTATTGGAATACAACTCCACCAGCACGGGCTTGCCCGCGGAGAAAAGCGCCGCGAACTCCTGTTCCGTGGCCACCGTATCGGCGGGAGTGCGCAGATAGGCATACGAGGCGGCAAGGATGACCGCCAGGATGACAAGCCCTATGTTCTCCTTCACAACTCGAGCGATTCTGGCCATACTCCACATACCCTCATAGGGTATATGGAGTATACCCGCGACCGGCGCGGATGTCAAATCCGCCGTCTCGGGCGGCGCGGGCGATAGACCGTCGCGCCAGGCAACGCCCGCGCCGATTCCCGCACCGAGGTCGCATATTCCGCCAGGGCGACGGTAAGCGGCTGGGGGTTCGCCAGATACGCCTCGGTGATCTCCTTGCCGGCGCGGATCATCTCTTCCGCGTGGCCGAAATCCCACATGGAGATGCCGTGAAACGCGGGGATGCGGATGTGGTGCAGCGCCACGGCAGGATTCCCCGCCGCCTCTTCCAGGTCGTCCAGCAACTGCTGGTAGATGAGTGTGGTCAGCATGCGCTGGATTATGTCAACAAGGCCGTGCACCTCGGGCACCGTCTCGCCCGAATACCCCAGGTCTATCGCGTAGATTTCGGTCGCGCCCTTGGCCATTGCGATCTCTATGGGCACGTTGGCGACGATGCCGCCATCCACCAGTTGTGCGCCATGGTACATGTAAGGCGGAAACGTAACGGGCAGCGAGGCGCTGGCCATGACCGCGTCCACGATCAGCGCCGAAAGGTCGTCGCCGAACAGGTAGAGCGTGGCGGTGTTGAGGTCGGCGGCCGTCGTGTACAGCCGCACGCGCAGGTCGGCGAACCGCATAACCCCAGGCGGCAGGTTCCGAATGACCAGGTCGCGCAGGCGGGCGCTGGACATCAAGCCGTCCTGCTTCGTGAGTACGCGCCACGCCATCGTTACAGGATTGCCAGGGAACACGTCGGAGCGGCGCAGCGACTTCCACAGCCCACCCAGCGTCAGCGCGCCCACCGGGCTGGGATCGGCAGCGATGAACGCCGCATTCATGGCCCCCGCCGACGTGCCCACCAGCATATCGGGCTGGATGCCGTGGCCGAACAGCGCCTGCAGCGCCCCCACCTCCAGCGCCCCGCGGTTCCCCCCGCCGCTCAGCACAAACGCGATCATGCGCAACCTCCGCTGCCGCGAAGTGTTGTGCCATTATCCGCTGCCTGCGCCCAAGTGTCAAATGGTTTTCGCGCTTCGCGCCCTTGTGTGCTATAATGGCGAGGCGACACGGTTGCGCCCACCCTGAGTGCAGACACCTACGCGCCTTTGGACTCTAGCCAATCTATTTCAAGGAGGAAACACGATGGCCGAGTACCTCAGCAGGTTCCACGAGTCCCTTGTCCGCAAGGATGTTTTCAGCGTAACCTGGGAACTTGTCCCGGGCCGGGGGGCTTACGAGAAGGATCAGGAAGAAGTCCTCCGAGGAGCCGAGAAGGCCGCCAAGGGAGGCAAAGTTCATGCCCTCACCCTGACCGACAACCCTGGCGGCAACCCCGCCATTTCCGCGGAGTTCCTCGGCGCCGAAGTCAACCGCCTCGGGATAGAACCCCTTGTCCACTTCACCTGCAAGGATAAGAACCGCAACGAACTGGAAGCCTTGCTCCACGGCCTGGAGCGGGCCGGAGTCCGAAATCTGCTTGTGATGACCGGTGACTACACATATTCGGGCTATCGTGGGCGTGCAAAGCCGGTATTTGATCTGGATCCCGTGCAACTTCTGGAACTCATCGGCGAGATGAACAAAGGGCTGGAGGTGCAAGGGCCTCGCGGTGTAACAACCCTTGCGCCCTCGCACTTCTTTGCCGGCGCAGTGGTCAGCCCATTCAAGGCCCTGGAAAGCGAGCAGATGGGTCAGTATTACAAACTCAAGAAGAAACTCCAGGCGGGCGCCCAGTTCATTGCAACCCAACTCGGCTACGACGCGCGCAAGTTCCACGAAGCCTTGCTCATGGTCAAGCACCTGGGATTTGAGCACATCCCCGTAATCGGGAATGTCTATGTCCTGTCCAGGCCGGTAGGGCGACTCATGAACCAGAACGGCGTCCCCGGGTGTGTAGTTACCGACAGGTTGCTCGCCATCCTGGACGAGGAAGCCGCCGACAAGACCAAGGCCAAAGAGAGGCGTCTGGAACGCGCCGCGAAGATGTACGCGTTCATGAAGGGGATGGGTTTCGCGGGTGTGCATATTGGCGGGCATGGCCTCTCCTACGAGGATGTGGAATTCATCATCGCGCGAGGAGAGGAACTGGCGCCGAACTGGCTGGACTACATCCACGAGTTTGACTTCCCCCAGCCGAACGGCTGGTACTATTTTGAGAAGGACGAGAAAACGGGCCTCAACACCGAAACGCCCGTAAATCGGTCGCTGCATCGCCCGGGCACGCCCCTCTCCTATCGGGGATTTCGGCTCCTGCACAAGACGATGTTTGAACCGCACGGAGTGCTTTTCAAACCCATGCAGGGCCTGGCGAAGGCACTGGACGGTTCGCGCCTGGAGCCGGCTTTCACCAGCCTTGAGCATTTCGCCAAATCCATTACCAACGACTGCCTGCACTGCGGGGATTGTGGATTGCCCGATGTCGCCTACCTGTGCCCCACAAGCCAGTGTCCCAAAGGACAGCGCAACGGCCCGTGCGGTGGCAGTTTTGAGGGCTGGTGCGAGGTCTATCCGGGGAAGAAGCAGTGCATCTTCGTTCGCGCATACGGCCGGCTGAAGCACTACGGCGAGGAAGATAAACTCGGCGCTTACCACGTTCCGCCGGTCAACTACGACCTGCTGTGGACTGCATCATGGCTCAATTTCTACATGGGCCGCGACCACACGGCCAAGCGCCTGGGCATCGTGCCACCCGCTGGCAAGACACAAAAGGAGCAGAAGTAGGTCAGCAGAGCAAAATGGACCGGTACTCACCCACAACCTGGCGGTTGCTGATAGATGCCGGCGCCGACGGCGCATGGAACATGGCCGTGGACGAAGCCATCCTGACCGGCGTCGCCCGCGGCGATAGCCTGCCCACGCTACGCTTCTACCAGTGGAATCCGCCCTGCCTTTCGTTGGGGCGCAGCCAGTCAGCGGCGGAAGTGGACTTTGCGGCCTGCGAGGCGCAGGGCATCACGTGCGTCCGCCGCCCCACAGGAGGCCGGGCCATCCTGCACCGCGACGAACTGACGTACAGCATCATCCTCCCGCTGGACGACCCGCGCGCGGCGGGCGACATCGTGGCATCCTACAGGCGGCTGAGCGAAGGGCTGGCCGAGGGGCTACGAATCCTGGGAGCGGCCGTAGGCCGCGCCAGGCCCCACAAAACCGCCGATCCCGCGCCCGCCTGCTTTGAGACGCTCGCCGGATACGAGATCACCGTCGGGGGCCGGAAACTCCTGGGCAGCGCGCAGTTCCGCACATCCAAAGCCTTGCTCCAGCACGGCTCGCTGCCCCTCCACGGCGACCTGTCGGCCATCGTGGATTTGCTCGCCCTCCCCGACTCGGAACGCCAGGCCCTGCGCCAACGGCTGCGGACGGCGGCCATCACGCTGGAGCAGGCGCTCTCGCGGCGCGCGCCGTTCGCGGAGGCGGCACACGCCCTGTGCCAGGGCATCTCGCGCGCGCTCAACGTGCGCCTGGCGGAAGGCTCGCTGTCTCCAGCCGAGTTAGAACTCGCCCGCCACTTGCAAGGCGAGAAGTACGCCAACATCGCGTGGCCCACCGCGCCGCGAGAAGCCAACCGCCTGCCGGTAGGAATGGTGTCGTGATTGTCGCAACGTGTCGCCTGCAATTGAGATTGCCGTCCAACGGCTCGCTCAAGGGGAAGCGGCAAACCGTGCAGTCCATCGTGGCGCATATCCGAAAGGACTTCAACGTGGCCGTCGCCGAGGTGGACACCCAGGACTCGTGGCAACTGGCCACCCTGGGCATCGTAACCGTCAGCACCGCCGCCGACCATGCCCACGGCCTGCTGACCGCAGTGGTTCGGATGGTGGAGCGCAGACACTGGGATGTGGAACTCCTGGACTACCAGATAGAGATTCTGTAGAAGCGGGAGCGCCCGCCCCTGCAATGGGAGCGGCAAGGACGAGGAGGGCAATATGAACCTGGGCACGTGGCGCGACGTAGCCGTCGTGCTGTTGGCGGTGGAGGCGTTCTTCGGCGTGTTGGTCGCCGGGGCCGCCTGCTACTTCGGCGTACGCGGGGTACTCTGGCTCAAGGCCAACATTCCGCGCGTAACACGCCCTGCGCGAGTTTATGTCAACCAGGCCGAACGCGCGGTCCGCCAGGCGGGCGGCGCGGCCATCAGCCCATTTGTCTGGGGCGAGGCCACAGGCGCGCGCGTCCGCGCAGCCTTGCGCGCACTGGGCCGCTCCGAAAGGAGGAACTCCCATGTCTAAACGGGAACGGGTCATCTTCATCGGCACGCTCGTCGGCGGCGTCCTGGGCGCCACGGTGGCCTACCTCCTCGCCCCGCCCAAGGAGCCAGGGGAGGAAGACAGCCCCTCGCTTCTGGCGGGCGTGGGGCTTGTGGAGGGCCTGGCCATCGCCCGCGCCGCCTTCTCCTTCATCCGCCAGATACGCTCGGTCAGGCAGAAGGGCGTCGCCAAAAGACGCGGCGCAGGCCGATAGGGACCACGAAGACAGGCCGGGGCCATCGCACCTGATGGCTCCACGGGTCTTTTTGACAAGCCGCCAATTTCGCGGTAGCATTACCGAGCCGATACGCTTGGCGTCTATCCAACCGATAGCCCAGCACCCCCTGGGGCCAGGTGTTTCGGCTTTTGTTTTCGTTTCCAACCCAGAAAGGAGGTGAGCCAATGGAAGAGAGCCGTGTAGATGCCGCGCTCCGCACCGTGCGCGCGCTCCTGGAAGCCAACGACATCCAGGCCGCGATCCGCGTCCTGGAATCGCTCAACGCGCCCGACCAGGCCGACGTGTTTGAGGAACTGTCGCCCGAACTCCAGGAAGCGCTGCTGCCCCAGATGGATACGGAGGATTCGGCAGACATCCTGGAGGAACTGGAGGACGAAGACGCGGCCGAACTGGCGCAGAAGTTGCCGGTAGACACCCTGGCCGACATCGTGGACGAAATGGAGCCGGACGAAGCGGCGGACCTCCTGGGCGACCTTCCCGATGCCACCACCGCTGCAGTGTTGAGGGAGATGGAAGACGCGCACGAGGTCATTCCATTGCTCGCCCACGAAGACGACACTGCCGGCGGTCTCATGTCGCCGGTGCAAGTTGCCCTGAACCAGCGCATGACGGCCGATGAGGCCATCCAGCACGTTCGCAAACTCGCCCCCGACACCACAATGGCCTACTATCTATTCGTGGTGGACGATGAGAACCACCTGGTCGGCGTGGTGAGCCTTCGCGAACTCATCGTTGCCGACCCGCAGACCCTCATCCGCGACATCATGAACCGCGACGTGATTTCCATCCGCGCCGACGCAGACCAGGAAGAAGCCGCGCGGCTCATGACGCGCTACGACCTCCTGGGCCTGCCCGTCGTGGATCGCGAGAACCACCTGCTCGGCATCATCACCTACGATGAGGTCGCCGACATCCTGGAAGAGGAAGCCACCGAGGACATCCAGCGATTCGGTGGCGCCGAGCCGCTGGACAAACCGTATCTTTCCACGGCGGTCAGTTGGGTCGCGCGCAAGCGCCTGGGGTGGCTGTTGCTGCTCTTCATCACCGAGACGTTCACCGGCTCGGTGCTCCGCCATTTTGAGTCCACGCTCAGCCAGGTCGTCTCGCTGGCCTTCTTCGTCCCGCTGCTCATCGGCACAGGCGGCAACTCCGGCTCGCAGACAACCAGCACCATCATCCGCGCCCTGGCCATCGGCGATGTGGACACGAAGGACATCCTGCGGGTTTACTGGCACGAGTCCAGGGTGGGCCTGGTGCTGGGAGCCATGATGGCCGTGGTCGCGTTCATCCGCGCCCTGACCTGGGGAACCACCGTCTGGGTGGCCATCGCCGTGGCCGTGAGCATCTGGGCCATCGTGTTGTGGGCCAACAGTCTGGGGGCGCTGCTGCCGATCATCGCCCACAAACTGCGCATTGACCCCACCGTCGTATCCGGCCCCGTCATGAGCACCCTGGTGGACGCGACCGGCCTATTCATCTACTTCACCATCGCGAGGGCGATACTGCGGCTGTAGAAGGGATGTGCTGCGCGAGCCTCACGTCGCCGCCAGGGCAGCGCGCACCACGTCCTCCAGCGGAATCCCGTGCTCGCGGGCGATGCGCGCGCAGTCCTCGTACTCGGGCCGCCGCAGCGCGACTCCGCCGTCCAGCATTTTCACCTTCACGCGCACCTCGCCCCAGGGCGTCGGCACCGTCTCCGTGCGCCGCTCGGCGGTGCGGCGTTCCGCCTCCAGCCAGCGCAGGCCCAGCGTCGGCGTCTCGCGCAGCACGACCGCGGCCAACGCCTCGGCATCGCTCGGAGCCGCGATGACGGAAAGGACCACGCCAGGGCGATTCTTCTTCATCTGAATCGGCGTGAACCACACGTCCAGCGCGCCCGCGGCGAACAGCCGCTCCATCGCGTGCCCCAAAGCCTCGCCCGTGGCGTTGTCCAGATTGCACTCCAGGAGCACAACCCGCTCGTGTTCGCTGGCCCGCGTCTCGCCTACCCACGCGCGGACCGCGTTCGGCCACGGGAAGCCCTCGTGCTTGCCAAATCCGTAGCCCACCCGACTGATCCGCAGCTCAGGCTGCCGGAACTGCGCGACCTCACTCAGAATCGCCGCGCCTGTCGGCGTAACGGTTTCGCCCTCCACCTCCACGGGATACGTGGGCGCGCCCGACTCGGCCAGAATCTCCAGCGTGGCCGGCGCGGGCAGCGGCAAGACCCCGTGCGCCGCGCGGACAAAACCCCGCCCCAACGGCAGCGGCGAGGCGTACACCTCCTCCACGCCGGCCAGTTCCAGGGCCACCGCAAACCCCACGATGTCCACGATGCTGTCCACGGCGCCGACCTCGTGGAAATGCACCTCTTCGGGCGTCGCGCCGTGAACCCGCGCCTCGGCGCGCGCCAGCCGGCGGAAAACCGCCAGCGCCCGCTCTCGCGCGCGAGCGGGCAGCGCGTCGCCCGCACCGCGAAGCAGCGCCTCAATGTCCGACAGATGGCGATGGGGTTGCCGCTCCACGTCCACGTGGACCTCCAACCGAATGCCCGCAATCCCATCCCGCACGACTTCGCGCGCCTCAACCGTGAAGTCGCCCACCGGCAAAGCGCGCAACGCGGTCAGAACGCCCTCCAGCGGAACGCCCGCATGGAGAAGCGCCCCCAGGAGCATGTCGCCACTTGCGCCGGCGAAGCAATCCAAGTACACCGCCCGACTCATTTTCCGTCCCCCTCGCGCCGCGCGGCGGCAACCCGATTCGCGATCAAGCCCGCCACGATTCCCGCGCCCACGCCATTGTCTATGTTCACCACGGCCAGCCCAGGCGCGCACGTCTGCAACATAGAGGTCAGCGCGCCGATGCCGCCCCCGCCGAACCCGTACCCCACCGACGTGGGCAGCCCGATGACCGGCACATCCACCAACCCCGCCACCACGGACGGCAGCGCGCCATCCATACCCGCCGCCACGACGATCACGTCCACCCGAGCATCGCGAAGCAGCGCCCGAAGCGGCTCAAACAGGCGATGCAAGCCTGCCACGCCCACATCGTGGGCCTTGAACACCTCGCACCCCATCTCGCGGCAGATCAGCGCCGCTTCCGCCGCCACCGGAATGTCCGACGTCCCCGCCGTGATGATGCCCACGCGCCCGCCCGAAGGCCGCACCTCGCCGCCCACCCGCCTCAACACTGCCGCGCGCGCCTCGCCGTCCCATTCCAGCCACGGCCGTTGCGGATGCTCGGGGTCAGGCGACGTCGGAAACTCCGCGCGCAATCGCGCCTCCAGGTCTGGCGGGACGCGGCTCAAAATGGCCCGCCCCCGCACTTGCAAGAACTTCTGGGCGATGGCAAGACATTGCTCCACCGTCTTCGTCCCCGCGAATATGACTTCGGGCGCGCCTTTCCGGTCGTCGCGAAACAAATCCGGATTCGCAAACTCAAGTTCATCCAAGAGGGTTCTCCTCCTGCGGTCCCAACGTCTCGTTCATGCTGCCCGTCCGATAGCCGGCCAAATCCAGCGCCACGTACACGTAGCCCACCTCCCGAAACGCGCGCAGAATCCGCTCCCTGGCCGAGTCGGTCATCAGCAGCGCCCAGTCGGCGGGTTCGCATTCCACCTTTGCCAGCGGCCCCCAATGGCGCACCCGCACTTGTCGTAGCCCGAACTCGGCCCGCAGGAACTCCTCGGCGCGCTCCACGCGTGCCAGGTCATCCTCGCGAATCCGAGTGCCGTAGGGGATGCGAGTGGCCAGGCAAGCCTGCGGTGGCTTGTCCCATGTGGGCAGTCCCAGCGCCCGCGACAGCGCCCGAATCTCGGCCTTCGTCAGGCCCGCCTCGGCCAGCGGTGCGCGAGCGCCCACCTCCTCCGCTGCCCGCTGGCCTGGGCGGTAATCCGCCGCGTCGTCGGCATTCGCCCCGTGGACAACAAAAGCCAGCCCCCGCTCGCGGGCTAGGTCCCGCAACCTGGTCAACAACCCGCGCTTGCACACGTAGCACCGGTCAGGCGGGTTGGCGACAAACGCATCGTCGGACATCACCGGCAGAGAAATCCACAGGTGCCGACTGCCCAACCGCGCGGCCAGCGCCTCGGCTTCGCGCATCTCCCGCCGGGGGTGTATGGGCGCGTCGGCGGTAACGGCGAGGACATTCTCCGCGCCGAGGACCGCGAGGCTCTCGGCCAGCAGGTAGGTGCTGTCGGTCCCGCCCGAAAAGGCCACCAGAACGGACACCATATCCCCGAGCAGCCCTCGCAGGCGCTCCACCTTTTCCGCAAGGGGTTTCTCTATGTCAAGTCTGTGCGCTTCCACCGGAACTCCTTGGAATCGTATTTGCCGCACCGTTGCGCGCGCACGCTACAACAACTCCAACTGTCGCGGCTCCTCGCCCTCGTCGCTCACGGGGTATCCGTGGGCAACCAGCCAGGCCCGATCCGGCCCGGCCCACTGGAAGCGGCGCAAGTCGGTGCGGCCCCGCGCGTCAAACTCCACCCCCTCCGCCTCCAGCAGCCGCCGTTGCAGCGCAGCCTCCTGCTCACGGAACTCCGTGCTAATCTCACCGCGAGCGTTGATGACGCGATGCCACGGGATCTCCAGGCCCGCGGGCATCGCCCGAAGCGCCCAGCCGGCCATTCTCGCCGTGCACGGCGGCCCAACAATCCGCGCGATCTGGCCGTAGGTAGCGACGCGCCCCGCCGGAATCAGGGCGACCACCTCGTACACCCGGGTATACATCTCCTCAAACGGCAGGGTTCCCAGTCCCATGTATCCGCCTCCGAGATCCTGCGCCTATGGTATTCGGAATGGCAGATGCCGTCAACAAGCGCCCAACCTCGTCTCCCGCGCGGGGTTGCATTGGGCGCGGGGCGAAGCGCCGAGGCAATCCTTTGCGTAGATTCGCGTTATTCGCGGTTACAACTCCGAGACCCTTGGGGTCTGTTCACCATTCGCGCGGATTCGTGTTATTCGCGGTTACAACTCCCAAGGTGCAACTCCCAACGTGCGACGCACCTCGGAGGTGCGCCGCACGTTCTCCATTCGCGTAGATTCGTGTTATTCGCGGTTACAACCCCGCGGCAGGTATGGAAACCTGCCCTACTATGTTCGGACCGCATCACCCGTTTGCGCTTTGCACTCTGCGCGGAACATGCTATAATCCATTGGATTCTGCGACAAGGAGCAGGCGGATATGGCCTTGATAGGGTACGATCCCCGCAAGAAGGTGGATACGCCCGCCGTGCGGCATCCCGGCAAGCTCGCCGCGCCTCCCCTGGAACAAACCGTGATGATTTCCCACCCCGACATGCCTCGGGTGAATCCGGTCCGCGCGCTCTGGCTCATCCCCCTAGTCGGAGGAGGCCTGTCCCGCGCCTTCATCATCCGCGAACCCGAGACCATCCTGGGGCGGCAGATGGGCGCGGGCCTGCGCCTGTGGGATAGCAGAGTCTCCCGCCAGCACTGCAAAATCCTGCTGACCGAACGCACGGCCGTGGTGGTGGACCTGGAGAGCAGCAATGGCACCTTCGTCAATGACGAGCAGATTGAGCGCGCGGAACTCAGCGACGGCGACCTGCTCCGCGTCGGCGACACCGTGTTTCGCGTCCGCTACATGGACTTCGCCGAACAGGGCGCGTCCGACGACGCCTACTACCTGGCGACCCGCGACCCAGGCACGGACCTCTACAACCGCCAATACATGATTGAGGCGCTCCAACGCGAGTGCGCGCGAGCCGCCCGCCACAACTACCCGCTGGCCCTTCTCCTCGCCAGCGTGGAGGCTGAGAGAATCCCACAGGAAGGCCGACTGGCCGCCCTGGACAAACAAGCCCGCTCGCTTGCGGCGGTCCTCTGCCAGCAGGGCAACGAGGACATCATCCTGGGGAGATACAGCGTGAGCGAAGTTGCCGCGATTCTGCCCATGGCCGCGCCGGACGAAGCGACCGCGCTTGCGCAGAAGGCGCAGGCCGACTACCAGGCGGCTTCGGACGTCGCCGCGCCCACGCGCGTTCTGTATATCGGCCTCGCTCACTTCCCTGAGCAGGCCGATTCTGCGGAGCAACTCTTGGAAAAGGCGGAGATCATGCTGTATCAGGCGCGATCTGCCGCGCCGCCCGAGTCAGCACAACCCTGACCATAGGCCAACCCTACGCGCCGGCGCGCCCTTGACCGAGGGCCAAACATCTCAACAGCGAGGGCCGCAGATGGAAAAACTCGTGGTCTTCCAAAACCAGGGGCAGAACCTCTACGGCATGCTGCACCTTCCCGAAGGCCCAACCCCCTGCCCCGCCGTCGTCCTGCTCCACGGCTTCACCGGCCACCGCAGCGAGTCCCACTTCATCTTCACCAAACAGGCCCGACATCTCGCCCAACACGGCATTGCGGCGCTTCGGTTTGACTTCCGCGGCTCTGGAGAGAGCGAGGGCGACTTCGCCGACATGACCATTGAGGGCGAAATCTCCGACGCCGCAGCCGCACTGGACTGGTTGAGCGCCCAACCCGAGATAGACCAGGCGCGTCTGGGTGTTCTGGGGCTCAGCCTGGGCGGTCTGGTAGCCGCCTGTCTGGCGGGGCGCGACCCCCGCGTGCGCGCCCTTGTCCTCTGGGCCGCGCCCGCCAACCTGGCCGAGGTCCTCACCAAAGGCGCGGCCAACGCATCGCGCCCGCCCGCGGCTCACCCGTCCGGCTACGACATCGGCGGGCTTGTCGTCGGCCACGAATTCATCCGCCAGATGATGGCCATCCGCCCGCTGGACGAACTCCGCCGATTCGCAGGCCCCACCCTCGTCGTCCAAGGCACCGCAGACGCATCGGTCCCGCCCGATGACGCGCACAAGTACCTGCAGGCATTGACCGGCCCCAAAGCGCTGAAAATGGTAGAGGGCGCCGACCACACGTTTTCATCCATCGCCTGGGAAAAGGAGGTGATCACCGCATCCACCCGGTGGTTCGCGCAGCATCTCTAGGGGCATTTGCCGCACCGGCCCGCATCGCAACGGCAAGTCTGCTGAGGCGCGGAGCAGGCAGCGACACAAGGCCGGCCTCCGCGGCCCCGACGCGCTTCTCGCGGCAGAGCGATGGCGCGGCAAGCCCCCATATCGTACCGCGTTTCCGCCAAGAACCAGGTCATTCTGCTCGGCATGAACGGCACTGCCAGAACGGACTGGCAACTAGCAAAGGAGGCGAACCATGCATGTAGTGGAATCTGGCATCGGCCCACTCATCCAGCCGCCCGACATGAACGCCTTCCGAGAGTGGAACCGCCTGCACAAGAACAAGGCCCTGGTGGACAAACTAATGTCGGAGCAGGAGGCCATCTCTCGCTTCATGTTTGACGGCGCGTACATCGGCACCGAACTCTACGGCACCGTCCGCTGCCCCATGTCCCTCGTCCGCGAACTCATCCGCCAGGGGTACAAAGACCTCCGCGTCGCCTGCCAGGGCGTCATGGAACTGGACCTGCTCCTCGCGACGGGCCGGGTCCGCGCGTTAGACATCACCTACATCGGCAACGAGGTGTACGGCATCTCGGCCAACCTGCGCCGCGAAGTGGAGAGCGGTCGGGTGCAGCACGTCGTGGAATGGTCCAACGGCGGCATCACCTGGCGGTTCAAGGCCGCCGCTATGGGCGTGCCCTTCATCCCCGTTCGCTCCATGCTCGGCACCGACACGCTGAAGTACAGCGCGGCGAAGGTGGTGGAGTGTCCCTTCACCGGCGAGAAGGTCGCCCTCCTCCCTGCCCTTATCCTGGACGTGGGGTTCATCCACGTGCACCGCGCCGACCGCTACGGCAACTGCCAGATTGACGGCATCGCGGGGTTTGCCATAGAAATGGCCCGCGCCTGCAAGCGCCTCATCGTCAGCGCCGAGGAAATCATCCCCACCGAGGAAATCCGCAAGCGCCCCGACCGAACGGTCATTCCCTACTACCTGGTGGATGCCGTCGTCCATGCGCCCTTCGGCTCGCACCCGGGCGAGATGTGTTATGTCTATCGCCGCGACGAGGAACTCATCCGCGAGTGGGTCAAGGAGATGGAGCAGCCTGACACCGCCCAGACCTACCTCCAGAAGTACGTGTACGGCCCCAAGAACCACGAGGAGTACATGGACCTGGTCGGGCGCGACCGCCTGGAGGGCCTGCGATACCGCAAGGGAGGGCAACCATGAGCACCGAGTACAACCCCCGCGAACTTCTCATTTGCGTGGCGGCGCGCCTCATGGAGGACGGCACCACCGCCTTCATCGGCACAGGCATCCCGATGCTGGCGGCGGCGCTGGCGCAGAAACTCCACGCGCCCAACCTGGTAACCGTCTTTGAGTTCGGCGGCACCGGCGCAATCCTGGAAGAGTTGCCTCTGGCCGTGGGCGAGGAGCGCACCTTCCACCGCGCCCTGTCGGCCACCGGCATCTGCGACACCATGGAGACCGCCCAGCGCGGGTTCATAGAGTACGGGTTCCTGGGCGGCGCGCAGATTGACCCCTACGGCAACCTGAACTCCACCGTCATCGGCGACCACGCCCGCCCCAAGGCCCGCCTGCCCGGCAGCGGTGGCGCCAACGATGTGGGTTCCCACTGCTGGCGCACCATCGCCATCATGCAGCACGACGCCCGGCGCTTCGTCCCCAAGGTGGACTTCATCACCACCCCGGGCTACCTCACCGGCCCGGGCGCCCGCGAGGCAGCCGGCCTGCCGCCCGGAACCGGCCCCTACCGCGTCGTGTCCAGCCTGGCGCTCATGGGGTTTGACGACGCCACCAAGCGGATGAAACTCCTGGCGGTGCATCCGGGCGTAACCGTGGAGCAGGTCATCCAGAACACGGGGTTTGAACTCCTGCTGGCCGACCGCATAGAGGAGACGCCCCCGCCCACCGCCGAGGAGTTGCGCCTCCTGCGCGAGGAGATAGACCCGCACCATTTGTACATCTGACGCGAGGCCGCGGGCGCCCCCCCCCGCGCCGACGGGCATCCCGCAGCGGACGCCAGGGCGGCGTCTGGGCTGCGGAGGCAACACAGGGGCAGGCATGGGAACCTGCCCCTACGCTCGCATTGGGATGCTGGCACAATGCCCCAACACGTAGGGCGGCTTCCCATAGCCGCCTAGGCAGGGAAAGGAAGGGTTCCAATGATTCGGGAACTTGATACGGTTGTCCTTGCCAAAGATCTAGAGGCATATGGTCTCAGGCGTGGCGACGTTGGCGCCGTTGTTCACTGCTATGAAGATGGCAAAACCTTTGAGGTGGAGTTTGTTACGGGCGAAGGCAAGACCATCGCAGTGGTAACACTGGCTGAACCGGACATTCGCCCAATGCGCCATGAAGAAATCCTTCACGTGCGCGCTTTCGTGTCAACGTAGATAGCCACGCGCGGTAGTTCCTGAACAAGCAGCGGGAGCCGACCGCATAGAGGAGACGCCCCCGCCCACCGCCGAGCGCACGCCGCCGCGCCTTCCTGCCCCCCAGACCCGAAACGCGACGGCGCGACGACCGGACACACGGGCAGGTATGGAAACCTGCCCTACGCTCGCAATGGACTGGTGGCACAACGCCAAAACACGTAGGGCGGCTTCCCATAGCCGCCGGATACACGGGCAGGTATGGAAACCTGCCCTACGCTCGCAATGGGCTGGTGGCACCACGCCCCAACCCGTAGGGCGGCTTCCCATAGCCGCCGGAGGCGAGGTCTACCTCACCCATCTCCACCCTGGCCCTCCCCTTCCCTCTCCGCGCGCGGAGAGGGAAGGGGAGGGTGTGGGAGGGGTTAGGTGAGGTCGAGAGGCCGCGACGGCGCGAAGACCGGGCAGGTTCCCCACGCGGCCACCCCAAGATTGAATCTCCCGCCCAATCGTGATATAATCCCCACTGCGGCGCGGTCGCAATCCCACAGCGCAAGGAGCACGGATGAAAAACCCCAACATCTACCGGGTGCGCGTCATGGAGCGCGCCATGCAGATTCTGGATTGCTTTGACGACGAGCATCCCGAGCGCGGCGTCTCCGAGATCGCCCAACTTGTCGGCCTCCACAAGGCCACCACGCATCGCATCATCGTGTCGCTGATGAACGGGGGCTTCCTGGAGCGGGCGACCGACGGCGAGCGCTATCGGCTGGGCCTGCGCCTGGCCGAGTTGGGCATGGCCGCCATCCGCACCCTGGACTTCCGGCGCGAGGCCATCCCCCACATGAAGGCGCTCGTGGACCGATTTGAGGAGACCTGCGACCTGAGCGTGTTTGACCGAGGCGAGGTCTTCTACGTGGAGGTGATCCAGGGCAAGCACACCCTGACCATCGCGGCGCGGGTGGGCATGCGGCTCCCGGCCCACTGCACCGCCAGCGGCAAGACCTTCCTCGCCTTCATGCCCGAGGCCGAAGCGCGCAGCATCCTCAAAGAGCCGCTCACCCGATACACCGACTGGACCATCACCTCGGCCGAACAAGTGTGGGCGCAACTGGCCGAGGTCCGCGCGCGCGGCTACGGCTACGACGACCAGGAGTTTGAAATCGGCATCCGCGCCGTGGCCGCGCCGATCCGCAACCGAGAGGGCAAGGTGATCGCCGTCATCAGCATGCCAGGCCCCACCAGCCGCATGACGCCGGAACGCGTGTCCGAGATCGCCGAGAGCATCGTCGCCGCCGCGCGGGCCATCTCCACGCGCCTGGGATGGCAGGGGTAGCCACAGCCCGCGCTACCGCTGCGGCTCCACGATCACCTTGATGGACTCCGTCGCCTCGGCCACGATTCGGAAGCCGAGGCCGGTCTCCGCAAGGCTCAACCGGTGGGTGATCATATCGGCCACCGGGATACGGCGCGCGCGAATCAAATCCAGCGCGACGGTCAGGTCCTGCGGCGCAGCCCCGTATGAAGTCATCACCGTGATGCTATTGCGCCAGAAATCGTTGACCGGAATGGGCAATTCCGCGCCCGGTGGCGTCGGCGCGAAGAACTGGATGGTTCCCCCGCGCCCCACCGATTGCAGCGACTGGCGGAAGGCCGACATGGCCCCTGCGCACACGAACACCACATCGGCCAATCGGCCGTCGTTCACCTCGCGGACGCGCGCGGGAACATCCTCAGCCGCATGGAGCGCCACGTCGGCGCCGAAGCGCCGGGCCGCCTGAAGTCGGTACTCGTGCACATCGGTGGCGATCACGCGCCCCGCGCCCGATGCCCGCGCCAGGGCGACGTGCAGCAGCCCCGACATCCCGCTGCCCAGCACGAGCACCGTCTGCCCAGGGCGGACGTTCGCCACGCGCTGCGCCCGCACCACGCACCCCAGAGGTTCAATGAAGACCCCTTCCTCAAACGACACATCGTCCGGCAGGACCCACACGCCTCGGTCTACATTGATGGGCGGCACGCGCAGATACTCGGCGAACCCGCCCGGGTCGTAGTTCGTCGTGTGCAGCGTGTCGCAGACGGTGTGCTGGCCGTTGAGACAGTAGCGGCACGTGTTGCAC
The DNA here is from genome assembly GCA_014360805.1 of Chloroflexota bacterium. NCBI lineage: Bacteria > Bacillati > Chloroflexota > Chloroflexota bacterium. The sequence continues at coordinate 8,483 of JACIWU010000035.1, read as the reverse complement.
GGGACGTGATGCGACACAAACACGCGGTCGCCCACCTTGTACCGCGAGACCCCCTCGCCCACCTCGGCGATGACGCCGGTAATCTCGTGCCCCAGCACGCGGGGAGCCTTCTTGATGCGGTACCACTCCATCACGTCGCTGCCGCAGATGCCGCTGGCGATCACTTTCACCAGGAGTTCGCCCGGGCCGATGCGCGGGGTGGGCATCTCCTCCAGGCGCACATCCTGATTGTTGTAATACATGGCTACGCGCATACGCATCGCTCCGGAATGGGATTAGCCGCGCGCACCGAGGGATTCGGTGCCCGGCAGATGCTCCAGGCCGACGCGGCGCGCCTCCGACCGCACGATGGCATACAGTTCCCGCTCCACGTCGGGCGCCAGGCTGGGCCGGGAATACGCCGCAAGCAGCGTGCGGACCCGCTCCCGCGCACGGGCAAGCGTGCCGGGCGAACCCGCCGCCTGCCAGGCGCCCAGGGAGCCGCGGTCTATCACCGGCGATGGCAGCACCTGCTCCAGCCGGAACAAGCGCCGCGTCTCGGGCAGCATCAGGAAGTCGCACCCCAGGCCCATGCGGGCGAAGGCGTCCGTCGCCAGGCGGTCGGTACGAACCTGGATGCCGTCCAGCAGCCGCAAGGCCATGCGAATGGCCTCGGCGTCCACGACAAGTTTCTCCACGCTGAAGCAGGCGAGAAAATCCAGCATCCCCGCGCCGCTGATCATGTTGATGCCGGCCAGCGCGCCCAAAACCGCCGTAACGCCCGACTCCAGGCCCGCTTGCGCGTCCACGATCTTGGCATCGCTCGCCCCCATGTACGCATGGGTCGGCAGGCCCAGGTGCTTGCCCACCTGCGCGTAGCCGATGTCCAGCATGGCGGTTTCCACCGCGCCCATGGGCGTCGTCGCGGCGCGCATGTCAAAGATGGCGGGCGCGCCGCCCCAGACCACTGGCGCGCCGGGCTGCGCCAGTTGGTGGATCACAATCCCGCTGATCGTCTCCGCCGCGTGCTGGACAAGGGAACCCAGGAGCGTTACGGGGGCCGTCGCCCCGGCCAACGGCATGGAGACCAATTGCGCCGGCACCCACGCCCGCGCCAGGTCTATGAGGTTCTGCGCGGCGAACTCGGTCCAGCGCAGCGGCGGGGATGGGCACATGTCAAAGACGGCGCGAGGGCGCGCGCGCAAGGCTTCAGGCCCACCGCTCTCCGCCGCAAGCATGGCGATCATCGTGCGCGTGCCCCTGGCCGTGAACCCGCCGGTTACGATAGGCTTCTCGGAATAAAGCAGCACCAGAAACAGACGGTACAGGTCGCCGATGTCCTTTGGCACGTCATCGCAGATAACCGCCGTGGACTGCGCGGCGTACTCCGGCAGCATCTCGGCCACCTGTACGATGCGCACCAGGTCGCTTGCCACCGACGACCGGTGCTCGCCGGTTTCGGGGTCTAGGATATGCACGCCGCAGGAGCCGGGGTCAAAGTGCACGGCATCGCCGGCGTAGCGGACTGTCGCGCGGCCCCTGCGGTCGTAGAGCGAGAACTCGCGCGGGGCCGATGCCAGCGCCCGCTGCGCCAGCGGCGCCGGAATCCGCGCCACGTCGCCGTCCACCCGCGCGCCGGATGACGCCAGCAGGTCCAACGCCTCCCGCGCCAGCACCCGCACGCCCGTCGTTGCGATGAGATCCATCGCCTCGTCCAGGATGCGCTGTACGATTTCCTCGTCCAGCAATTCCAGGTTGCGTCTCATCCGGCGACCTCACGCACAGCGTGAATCGGCAGCGCCTACACGGCGACAACGACCGCTTCAATCATGGGGCTTCGGCCCACCTCGTCGTGGAAGAAGCGCACCAGGGCGCGGCGCACCCGCTCGCGCACGTCCACCTCGTCCTTGGGCGGGCTCCCCGCCGTTACGGCCTCGCTGGCGGCGGCCGCAGCCCGTTGCAAGAGTTCCTGCGCCTCCGGCAGGTACACGACGCCGCGCGTAACCAACTCCACGGGACGCTGGAGCGCCCAGCCGCCTCGCCGCACCAACGCCACCGCCACCACAAATCCATCGCGGCTCAACGTCTCGCGGTCGCGCAGCACAGCAGGGCCAATATCACCTACGCCCGCCCCATCCACGAACACCCAGCCGCCCGGCACCCGCTCGGCGACGCGCGCCCCTTTCTCGTCTATCTCTATGACGTACCCGTTCTCCACGACGAACACGTTTTCCGGCGGCATGCCCAGTTCAATCGCCGTGCGGGCGTGGTGGTGCAGGTGCCGCAACTCGCCGTGAATCGGCAGGAAGTACTTCGGCTTGGTCAGGCTCAAGATGAGTTTCTGCTCCTCCTGGCTCGCGTGTCCCGACACATGCACCTGGGCCACGGCCTCGTACACCACCTCGGCGCCGCGCTGGAACAGGCGATTGATCGTGCGGCCCACCATCTCCTCGTTGCCGGGAATCACGTGCGACGACAGGATGACCGTGTCGCCGGGGACAATCTGCACCTGTTTGTGGGTTCCCGCCGCCATGCGAGCCAGCGCCGAGGTCGGCTCGCCCTGGCTGCCCGTCGCCACGATCACGATTTGATCCGGCTTCATGTTCTTGATGGCGCCCAGATCCACCACCAGTCCGTCCGGAATCGTCAGATAGCCCAACTCCTGGGCGATCTTGACGTTGTCCACCATGCTACGCCCAGCAAACGCGATCCGCCTGCCGTAGCGTTGCGCGCAGTTCACCAACTGCTGCACCCGCGGGATGAGCGAGGCGAAAGTGGCCACGATGATGCGCCCTTTGGCGCGCGAGAAGACCTGGTCAAAGGCCTGCTCCACGGTCCGCTCGGAGGGGGTAAACCCAGGCCGTTCGGCATTGGTGCTGTCGGCCATGAGCAGCAGGACCCCCTCGCCGCCCAACTGCGCCAGTCGCGCCAAATCCGCGCCCTTGCCCTCAATGGGCGTGTAGTCAAACTTGAAATCGCCCGAATGCACCAGCACCCCCAGCGGCGTGCGAATGGCCAGGCCAACGCCGTCGGGAATGCTGTGGTTCACGCGGAAGCATTCCACCTCAAACGTCCCGATGCGAAACGGCTGCCGCAACCCAACCTCGTGGAGCGGCGCGGCATCGGCCATCCCCTCCTCCCGCAACTTGACCTTGGCCAGGCCGATGGTCAACCGCGTGCCGTACACCGGTACCGGTATCTGGCGCAGGACGTAAGGCAGCGCGCCGATGTGGTCTTCATGCCCGTGGGTCAGCACAATGGCGCGTACCCGCTCCGTCTTGTCCAGCAGGTACCCGAAGTCGGGGATGACCAGGTCTACCCCCCACATGTCGTTTTCGGGGAACATGACGCCGGCATCCACGATGAGGATGTCGGAGCCATACTCAATGGCGAGCATGTTCTTCCCGATTTCGCCAAGTCCCCCGAGCGGGATCACTCGCAACTTTGGCTTGCTCACGTGCACGTACCTCGCTTCCGAATTATGTATCTACGCTTCGGTGGCGCGGGTTCTGGGCAGCCACAGCACCAGCAACGCCACCGCCATGAGGGCCAGCGCCGCCCCGAAGTAGAACGGCGCCGCCGCGCCAAATCCTTGCCACGGCCCCACTCCCTGCCACAAGATGCCCGCGATGAAACTCGCGGGGAAGGCCGAAAGCCCCACCGCCGCGTTGTACACGCCATACGCGGTGCCGCGCTTTTCGGGCGAGACGATGTCGGCCACCAGCGCCTTGGCCGTCCCCTCCACCGCGCCGTAGTAGATACCATAGGCGGCGTACAGTGCCCAGACGTGCCACCCCGCGCGCGCCAGCCCAAACCCCAAGTAGATAAGCCCGTACACCAGCCAGCCCGCCACAATCAGCCGACGCCGCCCGACGCGGTCCGAAAGCGACCCCGCCGGCGCGGAGATCGCCGCATAGATGAGGTTGAACGCCACCAGCATCAGCGAAATCTGGAAGACCGACAGCCCCACATTCCGCGCCCGCAGCAGCAGAAAAGCGTCGCTGGAATTGCCGAGTGTGAACAGGACCACGATGACGAGGAAGGCTTTGAACCGCGGCGAGAACCCCCGCAGGCTCAAGCGCACCCCTTCGGGCTTCTTCCCGCCAACCACCGCTTCCTTGACAAATAGCCCCAGGATCAACAGCGCGACGAAGGCGGGGATAATGCCCACGAGCACGAGCGTTTGGTACGTCTCGCGCGTCATGGCCAGGCCGAACTTCTGGCTGGCGTAGATGATGCCAGCGGCCAGCGCCAGGCCCACAAAGGCCCCCGCCGTGTCCCCCGCCCGATGAAGTCCGAAGGACGCGCCGCGGTTGTTCGCGTCGGCCGAATCGGCGATCAGCGCATCGCGGGGCGCTGTGCGAATCCCCTTCCCCAGTCGGTCCAGGAAGCGAATCCCCAGCACAGCCTCCCACGAGGCCGCAAAGTACAGGAACGGCTTGGACACGGCCGAAAGCCCGTACCCTGCGAAGGTCAGCCACTTTCGCTTCCCCAGGCGGTCCGAAATATAGCCGGAGAAGATCTTCATCAGGCTGGCGGTCGTCTCGGCCAGACCCTCTATCAAACCCACGATGGCCGTGCGCACCCCGAGCACGTCCGTGAGGAACAGCGGCAGCGTGGTGAGAGTCATCTCGCTGGAGATGTCGGTGAAGAACGAGACGAGTGCCAGCCAGACGACGTTGCGGCTCAAGCCGGTTCTCGCAGGAGACGCTGCGGCTTCCTTGTCGGTGTTGATGCTGACCACGATGAGCCTCCTCAGAGCAAATGTCCGACAGGCGCGGCGACAACCGTGTGCCGGCAAGTTTCTAGTTTAGCACGCCTTCGGGGTAGGGTCAACACGGACTCTACTCGCTTCGCCACGCCACCGTACTCCGCCCCAAAGGCTGTCGCGCCCGTCGTGCGAGGGGCCAACCCCAAAGGCGCTCTGCCTGGGCGCGGGACTGCCCCGCCTGTAATAGCGCGGAGTGGCATCTGCGGCATGTCGGTTATGGCCTGCTCGGGAGGCTGCGGCAACGCTATCCAGGGGGAGACATGAGGCTCAGGGAGCACACATTCGCGTGGGGGCGCCCCCTGCGTTCGCCCGCGACCACCAATCCCTCCCAACGGGCGCAATTCACGAATATCCCCTGTGATCGGGTGCGCCAATCGGCCCTACAAATCCTTCCGATACACCCGATGCCGCTTGTACCACCTCACGCCGATGGCTTCCATGTCGCCCATGCTCTTGAGATTCGCCTCGCTCACCTGCACGATGTCGCCATGGTTATACTGCGAGCCCATCAGCGTCTTCGCCAATTCGGCATAGAGCACCGCGTTGGCGCCCATGCCCTGGTACTCGGGCAGGAGTCCCAGGCCGTTGATGTTTACCCAGTCGGTGCGGCGGAACTCGCGCAGGATGCGAATCCAGCCGAAGGGCCATAGATGCCCGCCCGTCTTCTGCAGCGCAGCGGAAATGTCCGAGAAGGCAAACAGAAATCCGACCGGCTCATCGCCCTTCATGACGAGTTTGATGAGCCGCGGCTCGGCCACCAGGATGAGTTGGTCCACCATCCGCTTAAACTCTTCGGGCGTGAATGGGCAGAACTCGGCGGTATCTGCGAAGGCTCGCTCTAGGACCTGCGCGGCTATCGGAATCCAGCGCCGCATCTCGCGCTTGGAGCGGAACTCCTGGATGCGGAATCCGCGCCGCTCCCGGACCTTGTCGGCGATTTCAAAGAAGCGGGGCGGCAGTTCGTACCCCCGGCCCAGGTAGCCCGATAGGAAGTCATCGTATCCCACGAAGCCCGCGCCGGTGATGAGCGCGTCGTAGTAGGGATAGTTATAGGCGATGCCCAGGGCCGGCCGGTGCTCAAACCCCTCTACCAGCACGCCGTGCCCGTCGGAGCGCAGGAAGCCGTGTGGCCCCTTCATCTCGTTCAGGCCGCGCGCCCGCGCCCAGTCGCACGCAGCAGCGAAAAGCCCTTGCGCGGCCTCGGCGTCGTCCTCGCACTCAAACAGGTAGAAGAAGGCGGTGCGGCGGCCATGGTGCTCGTTGTACAGGCGGTGGTCCAACACCGCGATACGTCCAACGATGCGTCCGTCCCGCTCGGCGACGAAGAAGTTTGCGTCGGAATGCGTGTAGAACGGGTGCTTCTTGCGGTTGAACACGGCTCTGGCGTCGGACGCGAAGGGCGGCACCCACTGAGGACACCCGCGGTACAGGTCAAACGGGAATCGGAGGAACCGTTGGACGTCGCGGCGGTTGTTGGTGTCAATCTGGCGGATGTGCATGAACGCTCCCCTAGGGATGAGTTTGGGCGCATGATAGCAAAGGCGATAGGGATGTCAAGGCGGGCATTCGAATCACGAAGGACGCGAAAGGGCGCGAAAAACACGAAAGGATGCACTGGGTGGAATCGGCGCGTTCTTGCCCCGCCCCTGCCCCTCAGTTACGACAAGACGCACTCCAGCAGACCTTTCGTGCCTTTCGCGTTTCTTCCGCGACTTTCGTGTTCCAGACGTCCCTACTCGTACACCTTCTCGTCGGTGCGGTCGGCCTCGGGCGCGTCCATCTCCAAGTCGCGGCCCGCAGGCCCCTCCGTCAGCAGTTGCTTGTAGTACTCGTGCTGGATGAGCAAATCCATGATCTCGTTGGTGCCCGTCCAAATCATCACCAGGCGCACGTCGCGCAGCATCCGCTCAATCGGGTACACGTTGGTGTACCCGATGCCGCCCATAATCTGCATAGCGTGATTCACGGCAAGCCACGCCGTCTCCGTGGCGCACTTCTTGGCCTCGGACACCATGCGGCGAATCAGGCCGTGGGACTGGCCCGTGTCAATGGCGCGGGCCGCGGCGTACACCAATCCGCGGGCGGCGTCCAGTTGGGTGAGGGCGTCGGCCACCTTGAACGAGACGGCCTGGAAGCGGCGAATCTTCTGGCCGAAGGCGGTGCGCAGGTCCGAGTAGCGGGCGGCGACTTCCAGTGCGGCGCGGCCCATGCCGATGGCCCCCGCCGCCGAGGTCATCCGCTCGGGGATCATCATGCGCCAGAAGATTTCGGCGGCGCAATTCTCCTCGCCCACCAAGTTCTCGGCGGGGACGCGGGCATCGCGGAAGTAGATGCGGCCGGGGCCTTCGGGGCGCGTGCGGGCGTACACGAAGAAGTAGTCGGCCCCCTCGGCGCCCACGACAAACCGCTTCTGCCCGTTGAGGATGTACACGTCGCCCTCGCGGCGCGCCTGGCACGTGCTGCCGAAGAAGTCGGAGCCGCCGCGCGGTTCGGTCAGCGCCTCGGCGCAGGTCAGGCGGCCCTCCAGCGTCGGGCGCAAGTACTTCTCCTTCTGCGCGGGCGTGCCGAAGGCGGCAATGGCCTCGCCCACGATGCTGGGTAGGGAGTACAGGCACGCCAGCGACGTGCCCAACACGCCCACCTCCTCCAGGGCGATGATCTCATCCTCCCAGCGCAGGCCGCGCCCACCGTACTCCGCGGGGAAACGCAGGCCCAGCAGGTTGCGCTCGGCGGCCCAGCGGATGTACTCGCGGGGGTAACGCACCTTGTCGGCGTCCATGTCCAGGATGAGTTGGCGTGGGACGCTGCGCACGAACTCGCGCACCTCCTCCTGGAGCCGTTTCTGCTCTGCGGTGAGCATCCAGTCAAACATGGGTTGCCTCCTTGCACAATGTTTGTAGCGGGGTGACGCGTGCGTCGCCCCGCGCCTTCGCCCGAGGCTAAAGCCGTCGGGCTAAATGGACAAAGCCCCGCGCGCCACCCAGCCCCAACGGGGCTTCGCACCCTCAGCGCGGGGGTTTAGCCCCGCGCGCCACCCCGCACACGCGCCTTCGCCCGAGGCTAAAGCCGTCGGGCTAAATGGACAAAGCCCTGCGGGCTACCCCAGCCCCAACGGGGCTTCGCACCTTCAGCGCGGGGGTTCAGCCCCGCGCGTGCGCTGCCATGCGTGGGCCGACCAGCCCACACCTCTATCCGCGCGTGCGTTGTGGGGATAGGTCATCGGCAAGACGTTCTAGTCCGGGGATGCAGGTGCCCTCAGTGTGATGCTGGCGCTGGCGTTTGACGTACCCTACAACACTCGCTAGGGACTTCCCGGAAAACGATACGACACCGTACTCGGCCTGCCATGCAAACTGTCCCTGTATGTCTAGGCTGTGATTGACGAAGTGTGAACTACTGCCCTTGATCTGTCCTACGAAATCGGCAAGCGCGATCTTCGGGGGCACCGAAACCACCAAATGAACGTGATCCGGCATGCCCCCTACCGCATGCAGAATGCCGCCCAGTGCCTGCGCCTTACCTGCAATGACGTTATGCACCGAAGCCTCCCACTCCAGGCTGATGAGGGGCTCGCCGTTCTTTGTCCCCCATACAAAGTGATAGAACAGCTGCCAATAGGGCATACCGCTGCCTCCTGTATTGTTTCGCCCGAGGCTAAAGCCGTCGGGCTAAATGGACAAAGCCCTGCGGGCTACCCCAGCCCCAACGGGGCTTCGCACCTTCAGCGCGGGGG
>JACIWU010000034.1 GCA_014360805.1 Chloroflexota bacterium | reverse complement strand
GTCCACGCGGCGGTGAGCCTGGCGGGCCCGGCCTTTCGCGTTTTGCCTGCCGTCTTCCCGCAACTGGCGGCGCTCCTGCTGGAAACAACCCGTAGAATCTCTGCCGAGTTGGGATACCGCCCCGTCCTGCACGCTTCGCAGGGTGCGCCGTTTCCCGCCGACAGAATCTAATATGCCCATCATGCCAATGTAGGAGATGCGTATGGAGACAGTCCTGAGGAGTGCCCGCAAGACCGTAGTCATTAGCCCCGACAGGCCCACCGTCCTCATCGGCGAGCGAATCAACCCCACCGGCAAGAAGCGCTTGGCTGCGGCCCTGGCCGAGGGCAACCTGGACATCGTGCGCCAGGAAGCCGAGGCCCAGGTAGACGCCGGCGCCGACGTTCTGGACGTGAATGTGGGCGCCGCCGGCGTTGACGAGGTGGACCTGTTGCCGAAGGCCGTGCGACTGGTGGCCGAGACGGTGGACGTTCCACTCTGCATAGACAGCGCCAACCCCGCCGCCTTGCGCGCGGCGCTGGGCCTGTACCGCGAGTTGGCCCCCAACGGCAAGCCGCTGGTGAACTCGGTCAACGGCGAACCGGCCAGCCTGGACCGCGTCCTGCCGCTGGTGGCCGAATTCGGCGCCGCCGTCATCGGGCTTGCCATGGACGAGCAGGGCATTCCGCCGACCGCGGACGGCCGCCTGGCGGTGGCCCGCCGCATCGTGGAGCGCGCCGAAGCCATGGGCATCCCGCGCCAGGATGTGGTCATTGACTGCCTGGCCCTCACCGTGGGCGCCGATTCCCGCGCCGGCCTGGTAACGCTGGACGCCATCCGCATGGTGCGCGAGGAGTTGGGCGTGAACATGACCCTGGGCGCCAGCAACATCTCGTTCGGCCTGCCCGAGCGCGAGACCATCAACGGCGTCTTCCTGGCCATGGCCATCCTGCGCGGCGTCAACTGCCCGATTGTGGACGCGGCCAAGGTGCGGCCTGCGATTCTGGCGACCGATCTCATCCTGGGCCGCGATGATTACGCCATGCGGTACTTGAAGGACTACAAGAAACGCCTCAAGGCTGCGCAAGCCAAGTAGCGCGGCGCGGGCGACTCTCCACGAGGAGCCGAATGGCGACCATCGTGCGCGACATTCCCATAACCCTGACGTCGGAGGCCATCCTGGAATCCCAGGTGCGCGCGGGCCACCGCAAATCCCACAGCCCGCTGGCGCGCCAAGCCGCCGACATGGCGGCGCTGATGGCGCTGGATTTGGCCCGTCCGGTGGCGGTCTGGGACGAGTTTGAGGTGGCCGGCGCGTCGGACGACGCCCTTGTGCTACGCACATCCAACGGGGCGCGCGAACTGAAGATGGGGCAGGGTGCGGCGTTTGTACGAGAGGCGCGTCGCGTCCTCGTGGCCGTGTGGACCATCGGGCTGGAACTGGAGATGCGGGTGAACGACCTGCACCGACAGGGCCAGGCCCTGCTGGCGTTCATGCTGGACACCGCAGGCGTCCTCGTGCTGGGAGCGGTGGGCGAGGCGGTGCGAACCATCGCCGAGCAGCGCGCGGCCGCGGAGGGATGGGGTGTGTCGCCTGCGCTCAGCCCTGGGTCGCTGGTGGGATGGCCCGTGGACGGGCAGCGGGATTTGTGTGCGCTCTTGCCCCTCGCCGACATCGGCGTGGAGTTGTCGCCCTACTGCGTTCTGCGCCCGCACAAATCTTGCTCGGGACTTATCGGCGTGGGGCCTGGCTTTTCGTCCGCCCACGTCGGGGCGCTGTGCCGCGCCTGTGCCCTGGCCGACACCTGCTGGCGCAGGCGGGAGGATGCCGAATGACCATCGCGCTCGGCATTGACACGGGCGGGACATACACCGACGCCGTGCTGGTGGACGAAGGCACGGGCCAGGTGCTCCATTCGGCCAAGGCTCTGACGACGCGCTGGGATTTGTCGGTGGGCATTGGCAAGGCCATCGCGGCGGTGCTGTCGCAGGGGGCTGTGGCAGCGTCGCGCGTGAGTCTGGTGGCGCTGTCCACGACGCTGGCCACCAACGCCATCGTGGAAGGCCAGGGCAGCCCTGTGTGCCTGCTCCTCATCGGCTACGACCGCGACCTGATGCGCGAATTCGGGTTTGAGGGGGCCCTGGTTACCCCAGATGTAGTCTATGTGCGAGGCGGCCACGACGCCATCGGCGACGAGGTGGAGCCGCTGGACGAGCAGGCCGTCCGCGAGGCTGTGGCATCGCGGATCGGGCGCGTGGCGGCCTTCGCGGTTTCGGGCTACTTCGCGGCACGCAACCCCGCGCACGAACTTCGCGCGCGCGCCATCATTGAGGAGATGACCGCGCTGCATTCGGACGACGGGCGTCCGCTGCCGATAACGTGCGGGCACGAACTGTCGGTTCGCCTGAACGCCGTGCGGCGGGCGACGACGGCGGCGCTCAACGCGCGCCTTATCCCGCTCTTGCAAGACCTCATTTCCACGGTTCAGCGCACGTTGGCCGAACAGGGGATTTCTGCGCCGCTGATGGTGGTGAAAGGCGACGGCTCGCTGGTGCGCGCCGACTGGGCTATGCTCAGGCCCGTTGAGACGATTCTCTCCGGCCCTGCCGCGAGCGCCGTCGGAGCCTGGCACCTGGCCGGCCGCCGCGACGTGTGGGTAGTAGACGTGGGCGGAACGACGACGGACATCGCGGCGCTGCGCGGCGGGCACCCGCGCCTCAACCCCGAGGGCGCGCGCGTCGGCCAGTGGCAGACGATGGTGGAGGCCGTGGACGTCCGAACCACCGGCCTGGGCGGCGACAGCCTGGTGCGCCTGGACGGGGAGCGCCGGCTGCACATCGGGCCGGGGCGCGTGGCTCCGCTGTGCCTGTTGGCCTCGGACTATCCCGACATCGTGGCCGAGTTGGAGCGCCAAGCGACACAGGGCGCGGACGAGCCGTGGGACGGGCAGTTCGCGCTTCTGCAGCGCCGGCCCGCCAACGCCCTGGCCGATGAGGAGCGGTCGCTCCTGCGGAGCCTGGCCGATGGGCCGCGCCCTGTAACGGCGCTGTTGCGCGAGGGCGGGTATCCGCTGGTGGCGCTCAGGCGGCTGGAGCGCCTGGAGGCGCTGGGCCTGGTAGCCCGGGCTGGCTTCACCCCCACCGACGCCCTGCATGTGCTGGGGCGCTTCCGCCGGTGGGACGCCCGCGCGTCGGTCGTGGGCGCGGGGTTGCTTGCGGCAAGGCTGGGCTGCACGGCCGAGGCGTTCTGCGAACGGGTGGTGGCCGCGGTCTCCGAGAAGGTCGCGCGGGAACTGGTTACCAAAGTCCTCGCCGACGAGGGTGTGGCTGCCGATTGGACGATGCCCGCGCTGGAAGCGCTGTTTGCGCGCTCTGTCGACAACGGCAACGGTTCCAGCCTGGCCTGTCGGCTGGGCCTGCGGGAGCCGATCGTGGCTATCGGCGCGCCGGCCGCTGCGTACATGCCGGCGGTGGCCGAGATGCTGCACACGGATTTGATTATCCCAGACCACGCCGATGTGGCCAACGCGGTCGGAGCCGTAGCGGGCGGAGTCGTTCAGACGTGGCGGGTCATGGTGCAGCCACTCCCCGGAGGCGAGGCGTTCCGCGTGCACCTACCTGGCGAAGTGCGCGACTTCCCGACCGTGGAGGATGGCGTCGCCTACGCTGAGCGGACGGTTCCTGCGGAACTGGCCGCTGCGGTGCGGCGGGCAGGCGCTGCCGACGTGGATGTGCACATCGCGCGGGAGGACCGCGTCGCGATGGCGCAGGCCGGATGGGGGCACGAGGTGTATCTGTGCACGGAACTTACCTTCACCGCTGCCGGGCGTCCCAGCCCCGCGCGGTGAGTGTAAGACAATACAGAACTTCAAAACAATCGGAGGAGGGTATTCCAATGGCAGACATTCTGCAGAAGATCGCAACCAAGTTGTACGAGGGCGAAGACGAGGAAGTGGCCGAACTGGTGCAGCAGGCTTTGGACTCGGGCCTGACGCCGAAGGAGATTCTCCAGGACGGCCTCATCGCCGGCATGGACCAGGTGGGCAAGGATTTCAAGGCGGGCGACCTGTTCGTGCCCGAAGTGCTCATCGCGGCGCGCGCCATGCACGCGGGGATGAACGTGCTGCGCCCGCTGCTGTCGGCCAGCGACTCGCCCACGGTGGGCAAGTACGTCATCGGCACGGTGAAGGGCGACCTGCACGACATCGGCAAGAACCTGGTCAAGATGATGCTGGAAGGCGCCGGGTTTGAGACGGTGGACCTGGGCACGGACGTGGCGCCCGAGGCCTTCGTGCAGGCGGTGCAGGAGCACAAGCCGCGCATCGTGGGCATGAGCGCCCTGCTGACGACGACGATGGTCAACATGAAGTCCACCATTGACGCACTGCAGGAAGCCGGGCTACGGGATTCGGTCAAGATCATGGTGGGCGGCGCGCCGGTAACGGCGGCCTTCGCCCAGCAGATCGGCGCCGACGCCTACGCGCCCGACGCGGCCACCGCCGTGGACGTGGCCCGCAAGTTGGCGTAGTCGCCGCGCGCATGCCGGTTTGCCGAGCAGAGGCTACCTCACCCTGACCGCTCTCAGGCTGGGGTGGGGATGGGTGAGGTTACGGCCCCCTCGCCGCATAGCCAGCGGCGAGGGCTGGCTTCGTCGGATGTGCAGCAGCCCGCGACTGTGGTCGGCGTCTGCGTATTGCAACGGGTTTGCTTCCCAAACTGAAATGCGCCCGAACCAATCAACGCCGTAGGGCGGTCATTGCGAGACGCCGAAAGCGGGCGAGCGATTTCGCGCGTCGTCACGTGGAGGCTCGACTAAGGCACTGCGCGCCTCTGCAATGACGCAATATACATTGTGGAAAGGAGATTCCTGTGTCGGAGCAGATACCCATTGAGACACTGCGTCCAACGATCCGCATGTTGTCGGACGAGCAGATTTTGGCCATTCACAATGCCAGTCTGGACATCCTGTCTCGCACCGGCATCGTGATGAAGAACGAGAAAGCGCGGGAATTGCTTCTGGACGCCGGCGCTTGGGAGTCGGACGGGCGCATCAAGATTCCGGAGCGCCTCGTCATGGACGCCATCGCCTCGGCGCCGTCGCGCATCCCGATGTACAACCGCCTGGGCGAGTTGGTGATGCCCCTGGAAGCCGGCAACGTGTTCTTCGGCAGCGGTTCGGACTGCGTGTTCACGATTGACGTGGAGACCGGCCAACGCCGCAAGGCCACGTATGACGACGTGTACCGTATCGCGCGTCTCATTGATGGCCTGGACGAGATTTCGTGCGTCATGTCCATGAGCAACCCGTCGGACGTGCCGCCGCTGGATGTATACATTCACGGGTTCATCGGCATGGTTCGCGGGTCGGTGAAGCCCAACGTGTACACGGCGAATCATCGTGGCGACATGGAGGACATCTACCGCATCGCGTGCGCCGTCGCCGGCAGCGAGCAGCGCCTGCGCGAGCGGCCGTTCCTCATGCTCTACGCCGAGTCCATCTCGCCCTTGCTGTATCCCGACGAGTCGGTGGACAAGTTGCTGTTCTGCGCCGAGAAGGGGATTCCGGTAACCTACCCGCCGTCGCCGAACACGGGGGGTGGCGGGCCGATCACGTTGGCCGGGGCGCTGGCGCTGGGCAACGCCGAGTGCCTGGTGGGGCTTGTGCTCACGCAGTTGGTGCGGCCCGGCACGCCGTTCCTCTACGGCATGAACACCGCCGCGCTGGACATGAAATCGGCCATCGTCAGTTACGGCGCGCCCGAATGGCCCACGGGTATGGCGGCCTGGTGCGACATCGCCCGATTCTACGGCCTGCCCACGTGGGGCGCGGCGGGGGCCACCGACAGCAAAGTGGTGGACGCTCAAGCCGGCCTGGAGGCTGCCATCACCATCATGACCGCCTACCTGACCCGCTGCAACCTGGTGCACGATGTTGGGTACATAGAGTATGGCTCCACGTCGTCCATGGAGATGCTGGTCATCGCCGATGAGATTATCCGCGACGTGCGCTTCATCATGAACGGCGTTGAGGTGAGCGAGCGCACGCTGGCCCGCGAGGCCATCCATCGCGCGACGCCCGGCGGCGGCTTCCTCGCCGATGAGCACACGCTGCGCAACTGGAAGTGGGCGCAGTTCCGCCCGCGCGTCATAGACCGCATGCGCTACGACGAGTGGCGCGACAAGGGCGGCAAGGACATGGCTGCCCGCGCCAACGAGCGGGCGCGCCGCATCCTGAGCGAGCATGAGGTGCCGCCGCTTCCGGAGGCCGCCGAGGAAGAGATTCGGGCCGTGCTGCGGCGTCGCGCGGGCAAGTAGCAGGAGGTGAAGCATGGCGCGACCGGGGCCTGAAGGCGGGCAGTACCGTCCCTTGAGTCAGGCGCAGGTGCAGGAGATTCACCGGGCGTCGCTGGCGGTGCTGGAGACGACGGGAATCCTGGTGGAGAACGAGACGGCGCTGCGCCTGTACCGCGAGGGCGGCGCATCCGTGGACGGCCACCGGGTGCGCATCCCGCGGGCGATGGTGGACGCCGCGCTGAAGACCGTCCCGCAACGGGTGTTGCTGGCCGGGCGGCTGCCCGAGCACGACATCGTGCTGGAGGGCAGGCGGGTGTACGCGGGCACGGGCGGCTCGCCCACGATGGTGCTGGATGCGGGGGCCGACACGCCGCGCCCGTGCACGCTCCGCGACGTGGCGATGATGGCGCGGCTCGCGGACGCGCTGGAGCATTGCGATTTTGTCGTCGCGCCCCTGTATCCCACAGACGTGCCGCGCGAGGACGTGCCCGTGAATCGGTTCTACGCGTGCCTGTGGGGCACGGGCAAACACGTGATGGGCGGCGTGGACTCGGTGGCGGGCGCGCGACAGGTGATCCGTCTGGGCGCGATCCTGGCGGGCGGGGAAGATCGCCTGCGGGCGCGCCCTTTCATCTCCGCCATCACGAGTTGGATGGTCAGCCCCTTGCGCCTGGATACGGAAGTTACCGACATCCTGCTGGAATGGTGCGCGCGGGGCCTGCCGGTGGCGCTGTCGTCGGCGCCGATGGCCGGCTCCACATCGCCCGTAACGCTGGCGGGGACGCTGGTGCAACTGAACGCCGAGCAGTTGAGCGGGATTGTGCTGACCCAGTTGGCGCGGCCCGGCACGCCGGTGCTGGCCGGCTATATCCCGGGCGTGGCCGACATGCGAAGCGGCGGATACCTGGGCGGGGCGGTGGAGTTCGGGATGATGCAGGCGGCCGCCGCGCAGATGGCGCAGTTCTACGGCGTACCCATCTACGGCTCGGGCGGGATGAGCGACGCCAAGATTCCCGACGCCCAGGCGGGGTACGAGAAGATGGTAACGTTCTTGCTGGCGGCCATGGGTGGGTGCAACTACATCCACCACGCCATCGGCATGGTAACGAACATGAGCGCGGTCTCGCCCGAGCAGGCGGTGATAGACGACGAGATCGTGGGGATGGCGATGCGGGCGCTCCGCGGGATTGACATAACAGACGAGGCGATGGCGGTGGAGGTCATCGGGCGCGTGGGGCCGGGCGGGCATTACCTGGCGGACCCGCACACGGTGCGGCACATGCGGGGCGAGTTCTTCTACCCGCGCGTGGCCGACCGCCAGAGCCGCGCCATGTGGGAGGAGGGCGGCCGGCGGGATACCCGCGTACGGGCGCAGGAGCGGGCCGCCGCACTTCTGGAAGGCCAGCGGCCGCCAGCATGGCCGGCGGATGTGGATGCCGCCATCCGAAGCGAGTTTCGCATCAGACTGGAATAGGGGAGGAGGCTCAGCGGATCGCGCCGACGGGCCAGTTGGCGGCCTCTTCCTGCATCACGCGGTCCAGGATGGCGTCGCGGGTGGCGTTCAGTTCCTGGCGCGTGAGGGCGATGGCCCTGTCCCTGTCGCCCAGGCGGATGGCTTCCAGAATGCGGGCGTGGCTTTCGGGCTGAATGCGCCCCGCGTGGCGCAGCACCATGAAACGGGCCAGGCGGTCGTGGAGCCGGCCCAGGGTCTCGGCCAGTTGGTCGTTGCCCGACGCCTTGGCGAGGAGGTAGTGGAAGCGGCGGTTCTCGTCGGTGTAGCGGTCGTAGGATTCGTCGTCGTCGCCGGTATAGGGGGCGTGGACGTGCGCCAGTTGCTCCAACTGCTCCTCGGTGATGCGACCGATGGCGCGCTCCACGGCGGCGACTTCCAGAATCTCGCGGAGGTCCAGGAGATCGCGCAGTTCTTTGAGGGTGGTATGCGTAACGAAGTAGCCCGAGCGGGACTTGATGGTTACGAGGCCTTCCTGGCCCAGCATCTGCAGGGCGTCGCGGACGGGGGTAACGCTGGTGCCATACTTGCGCGCCAGTTCGTCCACGTCCAGTTTCAGGCCGGGCTTGAGGTGCCCCATGATGATGGCCCGCCGCAACTGTTTGTAGATCACCGATTTGGATGTCTCGCCGGGCTGGGTAGTCGCCACGGAAACCTCCTGGCGGGAATGACCCCGATACGCCATGCCGGTGTGCTGTCCATTCGTACGCATTATAGCACAAGAAACACAGAATTGCAATACTTGCGTATCTCTATTGACAGGTGGCATAGCATGTGCTATACTTGATGCATCACACAGACGCCGACCGTGAATTGCTATGCCCCACCTACCGGCCACGGGCGGCAATGGACTCACCTTGCGCAATCGTTGCTGCGAGACATAGCATAGAAAGCCCGTGGTCCACCATTTCTCACCGGACAGAAAGGAGGTGCGCTCGGAGAGATTCTTGCGATGACTCGGACGCCGGAACCGAAGCAGGTTCCCCAACCCCACCGTCGGGGGCAGATTCTCTAAACCAGAGGAGGAGTATCTGATGGAGATCATCAAGAAGGATGAGACGCAGCACGAGCACCCGTATATCCCCGAACTGAAGGAACTCTACAAGAAGGGGAGGATCACGCGCCGCGAGTTCCTTCGCAACGCCACTCTGCTGGGCATGTCCCTGGCCAGCGCGACCGCATTCCTGTCGGCGTGCGGCACGAAGGCGACCCCCACCACCGCGCCCACGAAGCCTCCTGCCGTTCAGCCCACGGCCACGCCCAAGCCGGCCGGCCCCAAGCGCGGCGGCACCATGACCATCGCCACCCGCGTGCCGCGCGTGGATCACCCTGCGCGCCTGTCCTGGATTGAAGGCGTGAACCAGTTCCGCCAGGTCTGCGAGTACCTCACCTACACCGACTACGACAACATCACGCACCCCTGGCTGCTGGAGAAGTGGGAGGCCGACGCCGAGGTCAAGGAGTGGACGCTCCACATCCGGAAGGGCATCAAGTTCAACAACGGCCAGGAACTGACCGCCGACGACGTCATCTTCAACTTCCAGCAGTGGCTGGACAAGGACGTGGGTTCGTCCATGCTGGGCCTGCTGAGTTACCTCCAGCCGACCGGCATTGAGAAGGTGGACGACTACACCGTCAAGTTGCATCTGGATTCGCCGCAGATTGCCGTGCCCGAGCACCTGTTCCACTACCCGGCCATGATCGTCCCGCGCACCTTTGAGGGCGACATCACCAAGCAGCCCATCGGCACGGGGCCGTTCCTGTTGGAAGAGTTCCGCGAGACCGAGCGCGCCGTGTTCCGCCGCCGCGAGGACTACTGGCTGATGGCCGACGACGGCAAGCCGTACCCCTACCTGGATCGGCTGGTGTACCTGGACCTGGGGCAGGACGATGCGGCCCGCATCGCGGCCATGCAGAGCGGGCAGGTGGACAACATCTTCAACCCGTCCGCGGAAATCTGGCAGGCGGTGAAGGACTTGCCCACGGTAACCGTCTACTCCACACCGACTGCCCAGACTTTCGTCATCCGCATGCGCGTGGACAAGGAGCCGTGGAACGACAACCGCGTGCGCCTCGCGCTCAAGAAGTGCATTGACCGCCAGAAGATGCTGGACCTGGCCTGGTTTGGCGAGGGCGTGCTGGGCCACGACGCGCATGTGGCGCCGATCCACCCCGAGTACTGCCCGAAGGACATCCCGCCCTACGACCCGGAGGGCGCCAAGAAGTTGCTGGCCGAAGCCGGCTATCCCAACGGACTGTCGGTGGAACTGTCCACCCAGCAGGCGCGCGCCGAGCCGGCCATGGCGCAGGCGCTGCGCGAATCGGCAGCCGCGGGCGGGTTTGACATCCAACTCAACATCTTGCCCTCGGCGCAGTACTGGGACATCTGGACCGAGGTCCCGCTGGGCATCACCATCTGGGCGCACCGTCCGCTGGGCACCATGGTGCTGGCGCTGGCCTACACCGCCGACGACACCGGCAAGCCCGTGCCGTGGAACGAGACCTACTGGGTGGATCCGGAGTTCACGACGCTGCTCAAGGAAGCCGAGCGGACGCTGGATGTGGAGAAGCGCCGCGCTATCATGTGCAAACTGGAAGACATCCAGATGGAGCGCGGCTCGGTCGGGATTGCGTTCTGGACCAATGTTTGGTACATTGCGAACAAGAAGTTCAAGAACGTGGGCGCGCACCCGACCAACTACGACATCCTGTACAACGCCTGGTACGACCCGGAGGCGTAGTGCGGATCGCACGCGGGGATTTGTGTCCGCGTGATGGGTTACTTGGCTCCCATGCTCGCACGCCGGGCATGGGAGCCGAACCTGACGCCTCGGGCTGCTGAAGCAAGGCCGTCGGACGGCTAGGGGTCCGCTTTGGCAGTCCAAAGCGGCGACCCGGAACGAGATAAGCAAGGGAGTAACATGGCCAAGTATATCCTGCGCCGAATCGGATTCATGCTTCTGACGATGCTCCTGGTTTCCGTCGCCATCTTCCTCATCTCGGAGGTGGCGCCTGGAGACGTGGCCCGGCACATCCTGGGCCAGTTCGCCACGCCCGAGCAGGTGGAACTCCTGCGCGACCAGATGGGCCTTGACCAGCACGTGGCGATTCGCTATCTGGACTGGCTGGTGGGCAACGACTGGAGGCTGTGGCGGCTGGTTGGCAAGCCCTTGCGGTATACCCAAGTGGGCCAGTACGACAGCCCGTCCTGGTGGGCGGTGGAGGCCGACGGCACGCTCAAGCAGTGGCGCATGAAGAAGGACACGGGCCTGATAGAGATTCGCGTCGCTCCCGACGGAACCCGCGACGAAGTTCTCTTTGAGGATTGGCAGGTCGCCGAGGATGGCAGCGAAATCTTCTGGGGCGTCGACACCGCCGACCACGTCGTCCTATGGCGCAAAGGCGAGGAGGCGCAGAAAGTCGGCCCCGCCTCGGCGGGCCGCACCATGACCGAGGCCAGCGGCGTGGAGTACTATCCGCTGCGCAAGGGGCTGCTGCGAGGCGACCCGGGCATCTCGCTGCGCACCAACAAGCCGGTCGGGCCTACCCTCGTGCGGCGGCTGCGCAACTCGTTCGTGCTGGCGGGCATCGCCTTCGTCATCATCATGCCCATCGCGCTGCTGTTGGGCATCCTGGCGGGGCTGAAGGAGGGCCGCGCGCTGGATCGTACTATCTCCATTTTCAGCCTTGTTACCACATCCGTGCCGGAGTTCGCCAGCGGAGTGTTTCTCATCCTGCTGTTTGCGTTCTGGCTTAAGGTGCTGCCCGGCGCGACGGTGTTCGTGAGCGATGTGGCGCCGTACATGCAGCCGAAGTTGCTCATCCTGCCCGTGCTCACCCTGACACTGGTGGAGGTGGGCTACGTTACCCGCATGACGCGCGCCAGCATGATTGAGGTCATGAACGCGCCGTATATCCGCACGGCGTTCCTGAAGGGCCTGCCCTACTGGCGCATCGTCTTCAAGCACGCCGTGCGCAACGCGCTGATGGCCCCGATAACCGTCATCATGCTCCACGTGAACTGGCTTATCGGCGGGATTGTGGTTGTGGAGTCGGTGTTCGGCTACCCGGGTCTGGGGATGTATATGCTGGATTCGGCGTTGTTCAAGGATATCAATGCCATTGAAGCGGGGGCCATGGTGATGGTGGCTCTGGCCGTGGGGACACAACTGATCGCAGATATTATCTACACATTCCTCAATCCGCGCATTCGTTACACGTAATTCGGGGGCTGTTGGACATGGCAGGCTGCAAGGAGAAATGCGCATGACCGTCGCAGCGGACTTGGACCAGACGTATAGCACAAGGAAGCGCAAATGGCGGCGGGCGTGGGAGTCGGCGTCCGTCATCTTTCGCTCGCGAGTGGCGGTGGTGGGGCTGAGTATCGTGTTTTTCTGGGTGCTAGTGGCCATCTTCGCGCCGCTTCTGGCGCCCCATAGCCCCTTCGCCCAGGATTCCTCGGCGATCAACCAGGGCCCCAGCGCCCTGTACCCGCTTGGCACCGACCAGTTGGGCCGAGACATTCTGTCGCGTCTGATCTACGGTAGCCGCACGATTCTGCTCCTCGCGCCCATCTCGGTGCTTTGCTCTGTGGCGCTGGGCACGCTGCTCGGACTCATTGGGGGCTACTACGGCGGCCTGATAGACGAGGTGGTGATGCGCATCCTGGACGCCATTATGGCGTTCCCGACGATTCTGCTGTACCTCATCATCATCTCGGCAATTGGCCCGTCGGCGCTGAACGTGGTGCTGGCGATCACGTTTGTGGGGGCGCCGGGAATTGCGCGGCTGGTGCGCAGTCTGACGCTGGACATCCGTGCGCGCGATTTCGTCGCGGCGGCGAAACTGCGCGGCGATAGCGACTGGCGCATTATGTTCGTGGAGATTCTGCCCAACGCGCGGGGCCCGCTCATCATTGACGCTATGCTGCGCGTGGGCTACGCCATCTTCGCCATCGGCACGCTCGGCTTCCTGGGCCTGGGCCTGCCACCCCCGACACCGGACTGGGGCGGCATGATCAACGAGGCGCGCAAGTACATCTGGACGAATCCGCTGGGTGTCCTGTGGCCGGCTATCGCCATATCCAGCCTGGTGGTGGGGCTGAACCTGTTCGCCGACGGGCTGCGCGAGGAAACGACCCGCTACCAGTAGCCGTGCGGCTCTGGGCGCGAGTAGAACCGATATGAGAGGCAAGAGGGAATGCAGCAAGCGCGTAGTGCTCCGATTCTGAGGGTGCAGGACCTGGCCATCGCCTATGAGACACGAAAGGGCGATGTGAACGCGGTGCGCAATGTGTCGTTTGAGATACGCCGTGGCGAAACTCTGGGCATCGTCGGCGAGTCGGGCTGCGGGAAAAGCACCGTGGCCTTCGGCATCGTCAACTTCCTGGGGCGGAATGGGCGGATCACCAACGGGCGCATCCTCTTCCAGGGCCAGGACCTGGTAGGGCGCTCCGAAGAGGAACTGCGGCGGTTGCGCGGCGACCGCATTGCCATGGTGTACCAGGACCCGATGCAGGCGCTGAACCCGTCGCTGCGTATCGGCGAGCAACTGAGCGAGGTGCTGGTGGTGCATCGGGGCATGAAGCGCAAAGAGGCCGAGGATCGGTGCATCCAGATGCTTCGGCGTGTGTACATGCCCGACCCGGCCAACGTCATGCGGCGCTATCCGCACCAACTGTCGGGCGGCCAGCAACAGCGCGTGGTCATTGCCATGGCCCTGCTCAACGACCCGGCGCTGCTCATCATGGACGAGCCGACGACGGCCCTGGACGTTACCGTGGAGGCGGCGGTCCTGGACCTGGTGGAGGAACTGCAGAAGGACTTTGACACGGCCATCATGTACATCAGCCATAACCTGGGCGTCATCGCCCGCGTGTCGGACAGCGTGGGGGTGATGTACGCGGGCGAGTTGGTTGAGCGCGCCTCGGTGGAGGATGTGTTCCTGCAGCCGCATCATCCGTACACGCAGGGGCTGATGCGCTGCGTGCCCAGGCTGGGCATGGACAAGGCCAGTAGTTACCTGTACCCCATCAAGGGGCGAGTGCCGCCGCCAGATAGGCTCCCGCCCGGGTGCGTCTTTGAGCCGCGTTGCCCCTACGCGCGGCCCGACTGCAGCCTAAGCCGGCCCGATTTGCGGGAGGTGGCTCCGGGCCATTGGGCGCGTTGCCTGTTTGCCGAGGAGGTGGTGCAATCGGACTGGGCGCCGTCGGAAGAGGTGCCTGTCCGTCTGCCTGCTGTGCAGGGGACCGCGGACGAGAAGCCGCTGCTCAGCGTGCGCAACGCCCGCACGTACTACGAGGTGCCGTCTCGCCAGATCATGGGGCGCAAGCAGGTAGTGAAGGCGGTGGACGGCGTGAGCGTGGAGGTGAGGCGCGGTCAGACGCTGGGCATCGTCGGCGAATCGGGCTGCGGCAAGACCACACTCGTCAAGACGATCGTTGGGATGGAGAAGCCGACCGGCGGCGAGTTTGAGTTCATGGGCATGGACATCTCGGTGCCGGTCTCCAAGCGCAGCATGGAGATCATCCGCAACTTGCAGATGGTCTTCCAGAATCCCGACTCCACGCTCAATCCGTCGTTCAGCGTGGGGCAGCAGATCGCCTGGCCGCTGCGCCGATTCCGGAATATCCCGCGCAAGGATGTGCGCCGCGAGGTGGTGCGCCTGCTGGAGATGATGAAGTTGGGCGAGCGGTATTACGACCGCTTGCCGCGCCAGTTGAGCGGCGGCGAGAAGCAGCGCGTGGGCATCGCGCGGGCCATCGCGGGCCTGCCCGCCATGGTGCTGTGCGATGAGCCGGTGTCGGCGCTGGATGTGTCGGTGCAGGCGGCGGTGCTTAACCTGTTGCTGGAGATTCAGGCCGAACTGGGGACGACGATGGTCTTCATCGCCCACGACTTGAGCGTGGTGCGGTTCTTCTGCGACTACATCGCGGTCATGTACCTGGGGCATGTGGTGGAGTCGGGCCCCGCCGAGGCCATCTACGCGCCGCCGTACCATCCCTACACCGAGGCGCTGCTGTCGGCGGTGCCGTTCCCCGACCCGACGGTGAAGCAGAAGAGCATCCGCCTGAGCGGCACGGTGCCCAGTGCGCTGAACCCGCCCAGCGGCTGCCGGTTCCATACGCGCTGCCCGCGCAAACTGGGCGAGATCTGCGAGCGAGAGACCCCGCCATGGCAGGAGGCCGGCAACGGGCATCGGATTTTCTGCCACATTCCGCTGGACGAACTGCGGAAGACGGAGGCGGTGGTCGTCGCGCCGAGCAAAACCGAAAACTAGAGGGAGTATAGAGGTATGGCGAGGCGAGTCGTACATCCACCTACGGGTACCCAACTGACATGCAAGAACTGGCTCATAGAGGCTGCGTATCGCATGATCCAGCACAACCTGGATCCCGACGTGGCCTTTGACCCCGACAACCTCATTGTGTACGGGGGGAGCGGCAAGGCGGCCCGCAACTGGGAATGCTTTGACGCCATCCTGGATAGTTTGCGCAACCTGGAGCCCGACGAGACGCTGCTGGTGCAGAGCGGCAAGCCCGTCGCCATCTTCAAGACCCACACCGATGCCCCTCGCGTGCTCATTGCCAACTCCAACTTGGTGCCGGCCTGGGCCACGCAGGACTACTTTGACGAACTGGAGCGCAAGGGCCTCATCATGTACGGCCAGATGACGGCCGGAAGTTGGATTTACATCGGCACACAGGGCATCCTGCAAGGGACCTACGAGACGATGGCGGCGTGCGCCAAGGCCCAGGGCTGGCCCAGCCTGAAGGGCAAGTTCGTGCTCACCGCGGGCCTGGGCGAGATGGGCGGCGCTCAGCCCCTTGCCGTTACCATGAACGAAGGTGTGGCGCTGGTGGTGGAGATTGACCGCTGGCGGGCCGAGCGCCGACTGCGCACCGGCTACCTGGACCGCATCGCCGAGAACATAGAAGAGGCGATGACGTGGGTGGAGGAGGCGGTAGCCGCGGAGAAGCCGCTGTCGGTCGGGCTGATCGGCAATGCCGCCGAGGTGCTGCCCGAACTGGTGCAGCGCGGCGTCGTGCCCGACGTGGTAACCGACCAGACGAGCGCCCATGACCCCCTGCGCTACTTCCCGCGCGGCATGACCTTTGAGGAGGCCAAGGCCCTGCGCGAGCGCGACCCCGAAGCGTTCAAGCGCCGCGCCATGGAGTCCATGGCGGCCCACGTGCAGGCCATGCTGGACTTCCAGGCGAAGGGGAGCGTGGTCTTTGATTACGGCAACAACATCCGCCAGCGGGCCTATGATATGGGCGTCAAGAACGCCTTTGACTTCCAGGGGTTCGTGCCGCTGTACATCCGCCCGCTTTTCTGCGAGGGCAAGGGGCCATTCCGCTGGGTGGCGCTTTCGGGCGACCCCGAAGACATCTACGTAACCGACCAGGTTATCATGGACCTTTTCCCGCACGACGAGCACCTGGTGCGCTGGATCAAGATGGCGCAGAAGAAGGTCAAGTTCCAGGGCCTTCCGTCGCGCATCTGCTGGCTGGGGTACGGCGAGCGCGCCAAGGCCGGCCTGGCCTTCAACGACTTGGTGGCCAGCGGTAGGGTGAAGGCCCCCATCGTCATCGGGCGCGATCACCTGGACGCCGGTTCGGTGGCGTCGCCGCGCCGCGAGACGGAGGGGATGAAGGACGGCTCTGACGCCATCTCCGACTGGGCGATTCTGAACGCGCTCATCAACGCGGTGAACGGCGCCACGTGGGTGAGTTTCCACCACGGCGGGGGCGTGGGCATCGGCTACAGCCAACACGCGGGCATGGTCATCGTGGCCGACGGCACGCCCGAAGCCGCACGCCGATTGGAGCGCGTCCTGACCACCGACCCAGGGATGGGCGTGGTGCGCCATGCGGACGCCGGCTACGAGCGGGCCATCCAGGTGGCGAAAGAGCGCGGCGTGAAGATTCCTATGCTGAAATAGACTCGGTTCTCAAGTTCGTCGGTGTCGGACATTGCGCAAGGCAGAGCGTTCAGGTCAGGTGCGACGCACCTCGCAGGTGCGTCGCACCTGAAGAGAATGTGAGAACCGAATCCAGAAGTACACACAACGGTGGAGCGTTTGGACTTGGTTTCTCTGCTGGTGATTGACGGAAACAGCCTCACCCTGAAGGATGTAGTCGCGGTCGCCTACGCGCCGGCCAGGGGCCAGAGCCTGGAGGTCGCCCTGTCCGAGGAGAGTTGCGCGCGGGTGCGGCGGGCCGAAAGGGCCGTGCAGGAGTTCATCGCCCGCGGCGAGATTGTGTACGGCGTTACGACGGGGTTCGGGGCCTTCAAGGGGCGCATCATCCCGCCCGACCAGGTTCGCCAATTGCAGCGCAATATCCTCATGAGCCACGCCGTGGGGGTAGGGGAGCCGCTGGACGAGCCGACGGTGCGCGCCATGATGCTCATCCGCGCCAATGCCCTCGCCAAGGGGCATTCGGGCATCCGCTTGGAGACGCTGCAACTGCTGCTGGACATGCTGAACCGCGGGGTGCATCCGGTGGTGCCCGCGCAGGGGTCGCTGGGAGCCAGCGGGGATCTGGCTCCCCTGGCGCACATGGCGCTGCCCATCATCGGCCTGGGCGAGGCGGTGTACCAGGGTGAGCGGCTGCCCGGCGCCGAGGCGCTGGCGCGGGCCGGTCTGCGCCCCACGACGCTGGAGGCCAAGGAGGGGCTTGCCCTCACCAACGGCACCGCCCTGATGGCGGCCATCGGCGCGCTGACCACGTGGCAGGCCGAGAACCTGTCGCGCGTGGCCGACATCGCGGGCTGCCTGACCCTGGAGGCCACCTACGGGACGCCGCGCGCTTTTGACGCCCGCATCCACGCCGCGCGGCCGCACCCCCGCCAGGTGGAATGCGCCGCCTACCTGCGCCGCCTGATAGAAGGCAGCACCTACACCCGCCCCGACGACCCGCTCAACGTCCAGGATGCCTACACGTTGCGCTGCATCCCGCAGGTGCACGGCGCGGTGCGCGACGCCATCGCCTACGCCCGTTGGGTGCTGAGCATAGAACTGAACGCGGCCACCGACAACCCGCTCATCTTCATTGACGAGGACACCGGCGAGGCGACGGTGCTGTCGGGCGGGAACTTCCACGGCGAGCCGCTGGCCATCGCCATGGATTACCTCAGCCTGGCGCTCACCGAGTTGGGCAACATGTCCGAGCGGCGGCTGGCCCGCCTCACCGATGAGTCCAGCAACGCGGAGACGTTGCCCGCGTTCCTGACCCGCGAAGGCGGCCTGAATTCGGGCTTCATGCTCACCCAATACACCGCCGCGGCGCTGGCGTCGGAGAACAAAGTCCTGGCGCATCCGGCCAGCGCTGACACCATCCCGACCTCGGCCAACATAGAAGACCACGTGAGCATGGGGCCGACCGCGG
The DNA here is from genome assembly GCA_014360805.1 of Chloroflexota bacterium. Taxonomy (NCBI): domain Bacteria; kingdom Bacillati; phylum Chloroflexota; species Chloroflexota bacterium. Next base: position 15,804 of record JACIWU010000034.1, on the reverse strand, counting down.
CGCGCCATGCGCGGAGGATCGCGGCCAACGTGGAGCGGATTCTGGCGCTGGAACTGATGGCCGCGGCGCAGGGCATTGACTTCAGGCGGGCCATCCTCGGCCCGAACGCGCGCCTGGGCAAGGGCACCCAGGCCGCCTACTCGCTAATTCGGCAACATGTCCCGTTCCTGGAACGCGATGACGTGATGTATCCGTACATAGAATCGGTTACGGCGCTTGTGGCGACCGGCGCCCTGACCAGGGCCGTGGAAGACGCCCTGGCCGACAATGGCTAGGCGCTTAGGAGGAGACCCATGCTTGTGAGAGACTACATGACCCGCCACCCATTTATGGCCGAGCCGTCCATGTCCATCGTGGAGGCGCAGCGCCTTATGGGCGAGAACAACATCCGCCACCTTCCCGTTGTGGGCGAAGGGAAGCGGCTGCTGGGGCTGGTAACGCGGAGTTCGCTTCTGGTAGACCCGGGCCGGCTTAGCAGCCTGGACGTGTGGGAGATCGCCCGCTACTTGGCGGGTCTCACGGTCAAGGACGTGATGATCAGGGCGCGGGACGTGATCACGATCCATCCCGACGCGACGATAGAGGAGGCAGCCCGGGTGATGGTAGACCGCAAGGTGGGCTGCCTGCCCGTCTTGGAGGACGGGGTTGTGGTGGGCATTCTCACCGATACCGACATGCTGGCGCACCTGATGCAGATGATGGCGGCGGGCACGCCGGCGGTGCGCGTTACCGTTCGCATGCCGGACGTGCGCGGGGAACTGGCGAAACTGGTGGGCGCCATCGCCGCGCAGGGGTGGGGCATTCTGGCCCTGGGCGGCGCGCCCGCCCCGCGCGAACCGGGCAAGTGGGATGCCGTCGTCAAGATTCGCTACGTTACGAAAGACCAGGTCGCGGCGGCCCTGTCCGGTGTAGAAGGCCAACAGATCGTAGACATACGGGAATGCTAACCGAAACCGAGTGCTAACATGACCCTGACGGAAGAGTTCATTCGGGTTTTTGACGTTTGGGAGCCGGCGCGCCCCTATCTTGCCATGATGGTGGACGAAGCCGAGATGGCGCTGGTGCTGACCATGCGCGGCGAGGCGCTTTCGCCGTTGGAGGTGGCGCAGCGTATGGGCCTGCCCGCGGAGCAGGCGGAGGGTCTCCTGCAGCGGGCCTATCGGCGTGGTATCGTCAACAAGTCGGGCGAGGGCGAGGGGGCGACCTACTCGGCGGCGGATTTCTACACCCGCCTGGACGTTTTCGCCAAGTACGAGAACTGGGACGACATCCCCCCGGCCGACCGCAAGGCCATCCATCGGCGCTACCTGGACGAGTTCATCGCGCGCGTGCGGCCCAAGGTGGAGCAACTCATGGCAGGCGCGCCCTCGGCCGATGGCCTTCACAACAACGACATCCTGCTGCTCCACGAAGTGGAGGAGATGCTGGACGCGGCCACCGACATCGTCGTTCAGCCGTGCGACTGTCGCCGCCTGGCGCAGAACTGCGACCGCCCCGTGGAGACCTGCATCTGGCTGGACAAGTCGGCGCGCGAGGCGCTGGACAGGGGCCACGGTCGGCGGCTGACGCGCGACGAAGCCAAGGCTCTGGTGCGCAAGGCGGACAGGAAGGGCCTGATGCACACCGGCGACAGCGAGTGGCGGACGAACGGGCTGTCGCCTATCTGCAACTGCTGCGCCTGCGATTGCTATCCCTTCAACGCGGCCCGCGAAATCGGCAGCAAGGGGGTGTGGCCGCGAAGCCGCTACGTGGCCGCCCACGACCGCGCCGCGTGCTCCTTCTGCGGCCTGTGCGTCCGGCGCTGCCACTTCGGGGCCTTCTACCACGACGGTGGCGAAGTAACCGTGGCCGGAAAGACCGCGCGCAACGTCCAATTTGACCCCGCCCTGTGCTGGGGCTGCGGGCTGTGCGCCAACTCGTGCCCGACCGGCGCTATCGTCATGCGTCCGCTCGCTCCCGCCCCCGAAGGGACACGGTGAGACAGCGTATGCCCGCGATTGTGCGTCTCCTCGCCGTCCCTGCGGTGGGCGGCTACTACTGCGAAGACCTGGCGGCCCTGCAATCGCGTCCCATGCCTATCCCCGACCGTTACGCCGCGCCCGCCGTTACGCCCGGCTTTCGCCGTGTGCGCGAGGTGGCCGAGGCGGTGTCGGTGGGGCTGGCGCTGGACGACGGGCGCGTGGCCTGGGGCGATTGCGTCGCCGTGGCCTATTGCGGCAAGGCGGGGCGCTGGCCGGTGTTCCGCGCCGCGGAGGGTGTGGCGACGCTGCGCACGGTGGTCGCGCCCGCCCTGGAGGGCCAGCCGCTGACCGCGTTCCGTCCGCTGGCCGAGGCTGTGGAGGGCCTGACGGAGTCGGTCGTTGAGGAGCGTCCTGTGAAAGCGCCCAAGGGGCAGCAGGGCGGGCTGTCCCGCCGCGACCTGCTGACGGGGCGCTTTGCGCGCGCCGAGGGGGCCGAGTCGCCCGGCGTGGAGCGTGTCATGGTAACGCGGTCCCTGCACACGGCGGTGCGCTACGGCGTGAGCCAGGCGCTGCTCGGGGCGGCGGCCCTGGCGCGTGGCCTCACCATGGCCGAGGTCATCGCCGACGAATGGGGCCTGCCTGCGCCATCGGAGCCAGTGCCCATCCATGCCCAATCGGGCGGCGACCGATACGCCAACGTGGACAAGATGATCGCCCGACGGGTGGCCTCTCTCCCCCATGCGCTGGTGGACGACATCCCCGAGCAGTTGGGCAGCGACGGCTCCAAACTGGTGCAGTACGCCCGCTGGGTCAAGGAGCGCATCCAGGCGCTGGCGGGCGCGGACTACCGGCCCACCATCCACCTGGACGTGCATGGGACGCTGGGGCAGATTTTTGACAACAACCTGGGCAAGGTGCTGGGCGCCCTGTACGCCCTGGAGTCGGCGGTGAAGCCCTACCCGCTGCGGGTGGAGTGTCCGGTGATGCTCGCCAGCCGCGAGGCGCAGATAGACGCCATGCGCACGCTGCGCGACTACGTGCGGGCGCGCGGCCTTCAGGTGCAACTGGTGGCCGACGAGTGGGCCAATACGCTGGACGACATCCGCGCCTTCGTGGACGCCCAGGCCGCCGACATGATTCAGATCAAGATGCCCGACCTGGGGAGCGTCCACAACGCGGTGGATGCCGTCCTTGCGTGCAAGCAGGGCGGCGTGGGCGCGTTCCTCGGAGGCAGTTGCGCGGAGACCGACCTGTCGGCCCGCATGAGCGTCCACGTGGCGCTGGCCACGCGCCCGGACATCCTGATGGCGAAGCCAGGGATGGGCGTGGACGAGGCCGTGATGCTCACTCAGAACGAGATGGGGCGCGCCCTGGCCGAGATGGCGCACAGGTGCGCTGCTCAATAAGATTCTTATGGGAGAGAAAGGGATGAAATCGGCAAATCGCATCGTGTTCACATCGCCACAGTTTGCGCTCCTTTCGGAGCAGCAGAAGCAAGATTTGCACCTGGCCGCGCTGGAAGTGTTGCGCCGTACCGGCGTGCGGTTCCACCATCGGGGCGCGCTGGAGATGCTCAAGAAGGCGGGCGCGTTCGTGTCCGACGGGAACTTGGTGAAGTTCCCGGCTCGGCTGATCACCGAGGCGCTGTCGTCGCCGCCGAGCCGCGTCGTCATGTGCGACCGAGACGGCGCTCCGGCCATGCTTCTGGAGGGCACGAAGACCCACTTCGGCACGGGGTCGGACTGCCTGAACTTCCTGGATCCCGAAACGGGGGCCCATCGCCCGTTCACCCAGGCCGACATCGTGAACGGCTATCGCCTCTGCGACGCGCTGCCCAACATTCACTTCGTCATGTCCATCGGCATCCCGTCCGACGTGAATCCGGCGCTGACGTATGACGTGCAGATGGCGCTGATGCTGGAGCACACCACCAAGCCCATTGTCTTCGTTACGAACGATGGCGCCAGTTGTCGGCGGGCGATAGACATGGCCGCTGCCGTCGCCGGCGGGCACGAGGCCCTGCGCGAGCAGCAGCACATCCTGCTCTACTCCGAGCCGTCGTCGCCGCTCCAGCAGTCGGAGACGGCTGTGGATAAGTTGCTCCTCATGGCAGAATACGAACTGCCGGTGGTGCATTCGCCTGGGCCGCAGATGGGCGCGACGGCTCCTATCACGATGGCGGGCGGCCTGGTGATGTCGCTGGCGGAAATCCTGAGCGGCCTGGTTGTCCACCAGTTGCACAGGCCCGGCGCGCCGTTCGTCTTCGGCGCGGGACTTCACCACATGGACATGGGCGCCATGCAGATTTGCTACGCGTCGCCCGAGTTCCAGTTGACCAAGGCGGCGGTGGCCGAGATGGGGCGCTGGTATGGGCTGCCCACGTGGGGCTACGCGGGTTGCTCGGACGCGAAGGTGATGGACGAGCAGGCGGCGCTGGAAGCCATGCTGTCGGTGCTCATGGCCAAACTCAGCGGCGCCAATCTCATCCACGACGTGGGCTACATGGAGAGTGGCCTGACCACATCGTTTGAAATGATCGTGCTCACGGACGAGTTGGTGGGCATGGCCGATCATCTGATGAAGGGGATTGAGGTCAGCGACGCCACGCTGATGGTGGACGAACTGGACGCCGTCGGCCCGGGCGGCAACTTCCTGTCAACCCGCGCCACGGTTCAGCGGTTCCGCGAGTTCTGGTTCCCCGGCCTGCTGGATCGCAAGACGCGCCCGCAGTGGCTAGAAACGGGGGCCACCACGCTGGGCCAGCGGCTCACGGGCCGGGTGAGGGAGATTCTGGCCGAACACCGTCCCAAGCCCCTGCCCGCCGAGGTCAGGCAGAAGGTTTGGGACATCGTCTCCGGCGCCAATTAGCACAGGCCGAATTCCATTGCGAAGAGGGTTCAAGTGGATACCAACTACAGCGCTCATCAGACTCCGCAGTTCCGCGTCCTTTCCGACGCGCAAGCCCGCGCCATCTATCACGGCGCGCTGGAGGTGCTGAACCGCACCGGTGTGCATGTGCACAACAGCGAGGCGCGGGAGTTGATGGCGAAGGCCGGGGCGCGCGTGGATGGCGTGCGAGTGCGCATTCCGCCCCACATCGTGCAGGATGCCATCGCCGCGACGCCCCGCACGTTCACGCTGTGGAGCAGGGATGGCAAGCCGCGCATTCAGGTTGTCCCCGACCGCGTCCACTTTGGCCCGGGGCTGACGAACACGTATTTCATAGACCCGGAGACCGGCGAACGGCGCAAGACGCGGCGGGGCGACCCGGCGCTCACGGCCAGGGTGTGCGACGCCCTGCCGAACATAGACTACGTGATGGGGCTGGGCCTCATCGGCGACGTGCCGCCGAACCTGGCCCCCGTGTACGAGTTCGCCGAGATGGTGGCGAACACGACGAAGCCGGTCATGGCGTGGGCGTACAACGTGGGCAACGTGCGCGACATCTACGACATCGCCGTAGCCGTGGCCGGCAGCGAGCACGCCTTGCGCGCGCGGCCCTTCCTGGCGTTCTTCGCGACGTTCCAGTCCCCGCTGATGGCCACCGACCACGACCTGGCCAACGTGCTGTGGATGGCCGAGCGCGGCATCCCCATCATCTACCTCGGCGGGGGCACGGCGGGCAGCACGGCGCCCATCACCGGCGCGGGGCTTCTGGTGTCCTACCTGGCGGGCGCGCTCACGGGGCTGGTCGCCGTCCAACTGAAGGCGCGCGGCGCTCCGGTGTGCATCGGCGGCGTGCCCGAACCGACGGACCTGCGCACCAGTCGCCCGGCCTACGGCGGCCCCGAGATGAGCCTGTACAGCGCGGCTATGTCGGACCTCTCGCGCTCCCTGGGCGTGCCGTTCATGGGCACGGCGGGCGCGTCCGAGGCGAAAGTGCTGGACCTGCAGGCGGCGATTGAGAGCACGGTGCAGGTGCTGATGTCTGGCCTGAGCGGGGCCAGCTTGGTGCACGATGTGGGCTTCCTGGACTGCGCCGACATCGGCTCGCTGGAGTCGGTCATCATGAACGATGAGATCATCGCCATGGCGCGGCGCATCCTGCGGGGGATTGAGGTCAGCGACGCGACGATGATGCTGGACCTGATTGACAAGGTTGGCCCCGGCGGCGAGTTCATGTCCACCAAAGAGACGGCCAAACTGTGCCGCTCGGAAATCTGGATGCCGACCATCTTTGACCGCAGCCCGTGGGTAACCTGGGAGCAGGAAGGCGCGCTGACCACGCTGGATCGCATTCGCAGGAAACTGCGCGACATCCTCGCGAATCACCGCGTGCCGCCGCTGCCCGCCGAGACCGAGGTACGCATCCGCGCCATCCTGGAAGCCGCCGAAGCGCGGGAGCGAGGGGGCAGGTAGGCGGACATGGAGGCGACCATCTCCTTCACACTGAACGGGAAGGACGTAACGGTTCGGACCGACCCCGCGCGCACCCTGCTGGAGGTGCTGCGCAACGATCTGGGCCTGACGGGCACCAAGCAGGGGTGCGACCTGGAGGGCGAATGCGGGGCGTGCACCGTGCTGCTGGACGGCGTGCCGGTGCGATCGTGCCTGGCCCCCGTGGGCAAGGTGCACGGGCGCAGCGTCCTGACGGTGGAGGGGCTTGGGGATCCCGAGCGCCTGCATCCGGTGCAGAAGGCCTTCGCCGAGGCGGGGGCCGTGCAGTGCGGCTACTGTACCCCTGGCATGATCATGGGCGCGGCGGCGCTCCTGATGCGCAATCCCAACCCAAGCCGCGCCGAGATCGTGGAGGCGCTGGAGGGCAATCTGTGCCGCTGCACGGGCTACACCAAGATCGTGGTAGCCGTGGAACTGGCGGCGGCGCGGATGCGGGGCGAGGCGGCAGAGGCCGCTGTGTCCGGCGAGAAGGTCATCGGCGGCGATTCTCTTCGCGTGGACGTGGCCGAGCGCGTAACCGGCCGCACGCGCTACGTGGAGGACATCCCCTTGCCCGACGCGCTCCACGTGCGGGTGGTGCGCAGCCCTCACTTTCACGCCCGCGTGGTGGCGCTGAATGCCGACAAGGCCCTGCGGGTGCCGGGCGTGCTCCGCGTGCTCACGGCCGCCGACATCCCAGGCCAGAACAGCATTGAGGGATACAGCAAAGACGAGACGGTGCTCGTGCCCGTCGGGGGCACCGTCAAGATGATCGGCGACGCGGTGGCGCTGGTGGTGGCGACGACGCCCGAAGCCGCCCAGGCTGGCGCGGAAGCGGTGGAGGTGGACTACGAACCCCTGCCTGCGGTGCTGGACCCGCAGGAGGCGCTCGCGCCCGACGCCGTGAGCATCCACGCCGATGGCAACGTGCTGGGCACGTTCGCGGTGGCCCACGGCGACGCCGACGAGGCCCTGGCGGCCAGCGACGTGCGCGTGGACGCCACATACCGCACGTCGTACCTGGAACACGCCACGCTGGAACGGGAGGCGGCGCTGGGCTACATAGACGAAGACGGGCGCATTACCGTTGTCAGCGGGACGCACGAACCCCACTGGCATCGCGATTTCGTCGCGCCGGTCTTGGGACTGGAGCCGTCGCAGGTGCGGGTCATCATGCCGCCCACGGGCGGGTCCTTCGGCAAGCGACAGGACCCGTGGCTGGCGGCGGCAACGGCGCTGGCGGTGTACCACATGCGACGCCCGGTGCGCATCGCCTACACGCGCCGCGAATCCTTTGACGCCTCGCCCAAGCGCCATCCGTACACGTGCCAGTATGCGGTGGGGGCGACCAATGACGGCGAACTGACGGGGCTTCGCCTGCGGATCACGGCAAACACGGGCGCGTATGACTCCGGCGGCTACTGGATTCCCAACTACGCCGTGGTGGCGGGGGGCGGGCCTTACCGCTGGCGGGGCGTGGACGCCTTCGCGCAGAGCGTGTATACCAACGGCCCCAAGTCGGGCCAGATGCGCGGGTATGGCACGCCCCAGTCCAACTTCGCCCTGGAGTGCACGCTGGACGAGTTGATTCAGCGCCTGGGCGACGACCCCATTGAGTTCCGGCTACGCAATGCCATTCGCCAGCACGAAGCGACGTGGCTGGGGTATCCCGTGGCCGAGACGCTGGGCTACCGGCAGGTGCTGGAAGCCATCCGCCCGCGCTATCAGGCGTTGGAGGAGGCGGCGCGCGCCTTCAACGAAAGCGAGCGCGGCCCCTGGCGCAAGGGCGTGGGCCTAGCCGGCATGTGGTACCGCTTCGGCAAATACGGGATTCCGCGCGTGGCGGCCGAGGCCGAGTTGGGGCTGGACGGGCGCTTCGTGGTGTACTGCTCCGCGCCGGACTACGGACAGGGCATCGCGACGGTGATGGTGCAACTGGCCGCCGAGACGCTGGGCGTGTCGCGCGACGCCGTTCGGCTGGTGAACGCGGACACGGCGACCACGTTGGACAGTGGGGTGCCTGGAGCCTCGCGGGCCACCTATTGGGTCGGGGGCGCCGTGTGCCGCGCGGTAATGAGCCTGCGCGAGGTGGTGGCCGAGGCGGCGTCGGAGATGCTGGATTGCCCGCCCTCGGCTGTCGTGCTGACCGACGACCGTGTGATGGTGCAGGGCGACGCCGCCCGCTCCGTGGGGCTGCGCGAGGTCGCCGCCGAGATGGAGCGGCTGGGCCAATCGCGCAAGGTTACGGGCGTCTTTGACCTTCGCGAGCAGTTTCCCCAGCACGAGCGGGAGGTGTACACGCCGCACTTCGTTACCGGCGCGCACGTCGCCGAGGTGCTGGTGAACGTGGCCACGGGGCAAGTGCGCGTAACGCGGGTAGTGGCGGCGCACGACGTGGGCCGCGCCATCAACCCGCGCGACGCCCAGGGTCAGGTAGAGGGGGCCGTCGTCATGGGCCTGGGCGCGGCGCTTCTGGAGGAATACGTCCCCGGCGTTACCACCGGCTTCGCCGACTATTACATCCCGACGGCCAAAGCCATGCCGGAAATAGAGGTGATCCTGATAGAGGTGCCGAGTTATCAAGGCCCGTTCGGCGCGAAGGGGCTGGGTGAGGCGGCCACTCTACCCGCAGCGCCGGCCATCGTGAACGCCATCTCGCGGGCCATCGGGGCGCGCATCCGCGAGATTCCCGCCACGCCCGAGCGCGTGCTGATGGCGATGCGACAGGGAGGGCAGCGATGACGCGCTATTGCATAGCCGCTTCCGTTGAGGAGGCGCTGGCGTTGCTGGAAGAGCACGGCGGCGAGGCGCGCATCGTGGCGGGCGGGACCGATGTCATGGTAGACATGCGCAAGGGGAAGATCGCGCCGCGCTGCCTGGTGGACATCACGCGGATTCCGGAACTGCGCCAGGTAACGGTTGAGGGCGAGTGGGTGAACGTTGGGGCCGCGGTAACGTTTGCGGAAATCCGCCAGCATCCCTTCATCGCCCAGAACGTGCACGTGCTGGCCGAGGCGGCGCGGTGCGTTGGGGCCTTGCCCATCCAGACCGCCGCGACGTGGGCCGGCAACATCGTGCAGGCGATGCCCGCCGCCGACGGGGCGCTGGCTGCCGTTGCGCTGCGGGCCGAGGCGCGCATTGTGAACGCGACGGGGGCGCAGTGGAGGCCGGTGGAGTCGCTGTTCGTGCGGCCGGGGGTGTCGGCGGTGAACCCCTGCCGCCAGATCATCACCCACATCCGCTTTCGCGTGCCGCAGGGCTTGTGGGGCAGCGCGTGGAGCCGCGCGGGCCGCCGCGAATCGCTGGTCTTGCCCACGCTCAACTGCGGCGCTTGCTTGACCCTGGGCGCGGATGGCGCGGTGCAGGATGCGGTCATCGCCCTGGGGCCGGTCGCGCCGAGGCCGTTTCGCTCTCGCCAGGCCGAGGCGTTCCTGTGCGGCAAAATCCCGGACTCGGCGACGCTGGCCGAGGCCGGCCGCATTGCCCAGGGCGAGTCCAACCCGCGCACGAGTCCGACGCGCGCGTCTCGCGAGTATCGCCTGGCGCTCATCCCGGCGATGGTGGCGCAGACATTGGAAGTCGCGGTGGATCGCGCCGCGAAGCGAGCGAGTTATCAGCCGCCCCCACGGTAGCATGGGCGGCTGCGTACTTTCAACTTCAATCATCTGGAGGAGGAACCTACTATGACTGTCAGTACCCAGGCATTCCCCAGGCTGGGGATGCTCACAAACGACCAGTGCGAAGTCATTCACCGCGCGTCGCTGGAGATTCTGCGGCGAACGGGCGTGCGCGTGTACCACGAGGAGGCGCTGGCCCTGCTGCGCCAGGCCGACGTAACCATCACCGATGGTAACCTGGTGCGCTTCCAGCCGGGCTTGGTGGAATGGGCGCTGGCCCAGGCCCCCTCGCGCATCGCCCTGTGCAAGCGGGGGAGCAATGAAGTGGGCGCGGCGCTGGAAGGCCGCAACGTGAACTTCGGCACCGGCTCCGACTGCCCCAATTACCTGGACCCGCGCACGGGTCAGGTGCGGCCCTTCACGGTGGCCGACGTGGTGGACGCCATCCACGTGGTGGACGCGCTGCCCGAACTCCAGTTCTGTATGTCCATGGGCATTCCGTCGGATCTGAAGACGGCCAACGCTTACCGTCATCAGTTTGCGCTCATGCTGGAGAACACGACGAAACCCCTCGTCTTCGTGTGCGACGACCGCGCCGACTGCGAGGCCATCGCGGCCATGGCGGCTGCGGCGGCGGGCGGCATGGAGCAACTGCGCCTGAACCCCACGCTCCTGTTGTACTCGGAGCCTTCCACGCCGCTGAAGCATTCCGAGACGGCGACGGGCAAGTTGCTCTTCATGGCCGAGAACATGCTGCCCATCGTGCATTCGCCCGCGCCGATGATGGGCGGGACCGCGCCCGTAACCATGGCGGGGGCGCTGGCGTTGGGCAACGCCGAGACGCTGTCCAGCCTGGTCATGCATCAGTTGAAGCGGCCGGGCGCGCCGTTTGTGTACGGCAGCGGCCTGCACCACATGGACATGAAGACCACCATCAGCGTGTACGGCGCGCCGGAGTTCCAGTTGGCCCGCGTGGCCGTGGCCGAGATGGGGCGGTTCTACGGCCTGCCCACGTGGGGCTACGCCGGCCACTCGGACAGTTGCGCCCTGGACGAGCAGGCGGCGGCCGACGCGACATTCTCGGTTCTGGTGGCGCTCCTGGCGGGCAACAACCTGGTGCACGACGTGGGCTACCTGGAGGCGGGGCTGACCACGTCGCCGGAGATGATCGTGTTCACCGCCGAGATCATCGGGATGATGCGCAAGTTCATGGGCGGCGTCACGCTGGACGCCGAGTCGTTGGCGCTGGATGTCATCCACAAGGTGGGGCCGGGGGGCGACTTCCTGACCCAGAAGCACACGCTGAAGCATTTCCGCGACCTGTGGGAGCCGTCGCTGTTCAGCCGCCAGCGCATGGAGGATTGGGTGGCGCAGGGGAGCAAGCGCCTGGGCCAGCGGCTGAAGGAGAAGACGCTCAGCATCCTGGAGGAGCACAAGCCGCAACCCTTGCCCGACTCGGTGCGCGCGGAGATTGCGTATATCCTGAAGGGCGCGTGAGGGGACGCGGCGGCAACCGCAGCGGGCGAACACGGGCGGACACGTAGGTTCGCCCGTACAGGCGGGCGGCGCGGGCAAACGTACCAACTTTGACAGCAAATGTGTTATATCCTATAATGTGATATATCACATTGCCGGAGGGAGAAGATGCTGCAAACGCATGGAATGAGCATGACCAGCGCGCACTACTGTCGCCTGGGGCAGCAGGAGCGCGAGAAAATCCACGCCGCCAGCCTGGAGATTCTCCAGCGCGTGGGCGTGGACGTGCACGATGAACGGGCGCGCGCTCTCCTGGTGAAGGGCGGCGCCAAGGCCGACGGCATCCGCGTCCGCATTCCCGAGCACATGGTCATGAAGGCGCTGGCGGTTACGCCCAAACAGATCACCCTCTACGACCGACACGGCAGGGTGGCCATCCGCGCGCGGGACTACAACACGTACTACGGCGGCGGCTCCGACTGCCTCAACATCCTGGACCACCGCACGGGCCAGCGCCGCAAGCCGACGCTCAACGACGTGCGCGACGCCGCCATCGTGCAGGACGCGCTCCCCGAGATAGATTTCGTCATGTCCATGTTCCTGCCCGAGGACGTGGATCAGCGCATCTACGACCGCTACCAGATGGAGGTGATGCTGAACAACACCACCAAGCCCATCGTGTTCGTTACGCCCGACTTTGAGGGCTGCGTGGCGGCGGTGGAGATGTGCGAGGCGGTGGCGGGTGGGGCGGAAGCCTTCCAGCGGCGGCCCTTCGCCGTCTGCTACATCAACGTTACGTCGGGCCTCATCGCCAACGCCGAGGCGCTGCAGAAGTGCATGTACTTCGCCGAGAAGGGCCTGCCGCAACTGTACATCCCGCTGAACGCTGGCGGCGTCAACTCGCCGGTAACCACTGCCGGCTGCACCGCGACGATGAATGCGGGCACGCTTCTGGGCATCGTGCTGGCGCAACTGGTGCGCGAAGGCTCGCCGGTGGCGGTGCCGGGCTGGAACGGCGGGCCGTACAATCTCCAAACGATGGTGGGCAACTACGTGCTGGCCGAGGAGCAGGGCGTTCCCACCGAGATGGGCAAGTTCTACGGGCTGCCGGTGTTCGGGCTGGGCGGCTCCACGGACTCCAAGGTGCTGGACCAGCAGTGTGCTGCCGAGGCGACCATCAGCCTGTTCACCGCGCTCTTGCACGGCGCCAACATCGTGCATGATGTGGGGTTCATGGACGCGGGGCTGCAAGGCTCGCTGCAACTCATGGCCATCTGCAATGACCTTATCGGCTTTCTGCGCGCCGCGACGGCGGGCGTGCCGGTGAACGATGAGACGCTGGCGCTGGACGTGGTGGACGAACTGGGCCCCACCGGCAACTACCTGGAGCACAAGCACACGCTGCGCAATTTCAAGAAGGCGTACTACTCGCGCCTGGCCGACAAGCGCGTGTACTCGCAGTGGGTGGAGATGGGCGCGACGACCATGGAGCAGCGCGCCGCCCAGCAAGTGGACAAGATTCTCGCCGAGCACAAGCCCGAACCACTCCCCGAAGACGTGCAGCGCGCTATCCGCCGCATCGTGGAGCGCGAGCAGGAGCGCGTCAGCGCCAGGCCCTAGGCCTGCAATAGCACGACAGACGGAGGAAGATGTGTATGCCGCACGATGACGAACGCTTTTTCATGCGCAAGCCCTGGGTTTACGACCCCACGCGCAAGCCACCCCGGCGCGCTGACGCCGATTGGGGTTTCAACACGCGGGCGCTCCACGCCGGCTTTCGGCCTGGCAAGGACCTGGAGAAGTTCCGCTCGTTTGTTCCGCCGATCGTGCAGTCCATGACCTACCCCTACGAGCGATTTGACAAGATTCCCTACCCGGTCTATGGTCGCACCAAGACGCCTACGGCCGCGATTCTGGAGGAGCGGCTGGCGTCGCTGGAAGGCGGCGAGGCGGCGGTTACGGCAGCGTCGGGGTCGCAGGCGCTGTTCAACCTCATCTTCACCATCGCGCGGCCGGGCGACAACGTCGTTACGAGCCTGCACATCTTCGGCGAGGGCTACAAGCAGGCGGCGACCATCTTCCCCGAACGCTGCAATGTGGATTTCCGCTTCGTCAAAAACCCTGCGCGACCCGAGTCGTGGGACCGCGAGATTGACCGCCGCACGCGCCTGGTGTGGGTGGAGACGCCCAGCAACCCGTGCCTGTTCGTAACGGACATCGCGGCGGTGGCCGAGGTGGCCCACGCCCACGGCGTGCCGCTCCTGGTGGACAACACGACGGCGACGGCGGCGCTCCAGCGGCCCATGGACCTGGGGGCCGACATCGTGCTGCTGTCCATCACCAAGTTCCTGGCGGGCAATGCCACGGTGCTGGGCGGGGCCATCGTGGGGCCCGAGGCGCTGGTGGAAGACATCCGCTGGAACACGACGGAGTTCGTCGGCGCCATCATGCAGCCGTTTGACTCGTGGATGACGCTACAATTCCTGGAGACGCTGTCGCTGCGCATGGAGCGGCACAGCGCCAACGCGCAGAAGGTGGCCGAATTCCTGGCGGCGCACCCGAAAGTGGAGCGCGTCAACTATCCGGGCCTGCCGAGCCATCCGCAGTACGAACTGGCGCGGCGGCAGATGAGGGCAGGCGGCGGGCTGCTGTCCTTCGTGGTGCGCGGTGGCATGCGCGGCGCGGCGACGGTGATTGATGCCTTCCGCCTGATCACCCATGCCGTTACCTTCGGCACGAGCCGCACGATTTGCATGCACCCGCCCACCATCACCCACGAGCACATGACGCCCGAGGAGCGAGCGGCAGCGGGCATTGACGACGGCCTGATTCGCCTGTCGGTCGGGCTGGAAGACCCGCAGGACATCATCCAGGATCTGGAGCAGGCGCTGGCGCAGTTGTAAGTCCAACAAAGGAGGTTGATATGGCTTGGGATGGCTCGGACATCGCGGCCCGATTTGTGGCCGATATCCGCTGGGCTGACCTGCCGCCGACGGTTCGGCGCATGGCGCGCATGGCGGCGATGGACACGCTGGGCGCGACGATCCCCGGCACGCGCACGCCGGTGAGCCGCATCACGGCGCGCTACGCTGCGAGGACGTGGCCGGGCGACGCGGCGACGATTCTCCTGCACGGAAGCCGCGCCTCGGCCATCGGGGCGGCCTTTGCCAACGGGTACGCGGCCAATGGGATTGACATTGACGACTGCGGCCTGTTCACCAAGGGGCACCCGGGCGCGCAGTTGTTCCCGACGGCGCTGGCGGTGGCCGAATCGTTGGGGCGCAGCGGCGCGGAGATGCTCACCGGCCTCGTGGTGGGCTACGAGGTGGCGCACCGCACCGCCCGCATCTGGCACGCGACGCACAACGTGTACCAGGCGTGCGGGTCGTGGGGGTCGGTGGCGTGCGCGGCGGTGGCTTCGCACCTCATGCGCCTGCCCGTCCCGACGGTGCGCCAGGCGCTGGGCATCGCCGAGTACCACGCGCCCAACCTGCCCATGATGCGCGACATTGACCATCCGGCCATGGTGAAGCACGGCATCGGATGGGGCGCGATGAACGGCATCATCTCGGCGCAACTGGCCGCGGAGGGGTTCACCGGTATCCCCAGCGTGCTGGAAATGGCCGAGCACGCCGACTGGGTGCGGGACATCGGCGCGAAGTACATCATGACCGAGGGCATCGCCTGGAAGGAATACGCCTGCTGCGCCTGGACGCACGCCGCGCTGAAGGCGGCCACCGACCTGGTGCGCCAGCACAACATCGCGGTGGGCGATATCGCCCACATCCGCGTGGAGTCGCCGTGGGTGGGCGTGCGCCTGGGCACGCGGCTGCCCACCACCACCGAGGAAGCGCAGTTCAACATGGCGTGGCCGCTGGCGGCCATCCTTGTAGATGGCGAAGTTGGCCCCGAGCAGATTCTGGAGCACCGCTACGACGACCCCGAGATTCGTGCCCTTGCGCAGAAGATAGAACTGTCGGAGACCGACGAACTGAACCGCCTGTATCGCCTGGCGGAGACGGGCGACCTGAGCGGCAAGTACGCGTGCGCCGTCGCCATTCGGACGCAGGACGGGCGCGAGTTCTACTCGGGCATCGTGGAGGGCAACATCAACTACCCGCAGACCGGCTGGGACGAGGCGCGGGTTGAGGCGAAATTCCGCTGGCTTGTCGCCCCCATGCTGGGAGATAAGCGCACCGACCGCCTGGTGGACACCCTGTGGCATCTGGACGAGGTCGCCGACGTGCGCGAACTGGTGGCGCAGTTGCGCGAGGTGTGAGCGGGGCGAATCCAGCCCGCGGATTTGTAACCGCGAATGAACGCGAATCCACGCGAATAGGGAACGTGCGACGCACCTCCAAGGTGCGTCGCAC
>JACIWU010000033.1 GCA_014360805.1 Chloroflexota bacterium | reverse complement strand
AAATTCTGCCCGGGCAGCATCGGACTCAAACAACCCACACCCGAGGAAATCACGTGCGCGGGTTGTGGCCGCGTGCTGGAAATCTGGAGCGACGAGATGAAGGTTCGGTGCCGGGCCTGCGGAACCGTTACTACCCGCGATCTGCCGCCTTCGTGCGTGGAATGGTGTCCAGCCGCCCTGGAATGCGTGGGGCCCGAACTCTACGCCAAGGTTACGGGCAAGAAGCCATCTCTGAAAAAGGCATCGTGAGAGACGGAGCAAACGTGGAAGAACCCTTGCGCCCCATCATCATCCCGGAATTGTGTACGTCCTGCGGGGCCTGCGTAGAAGTCTGCCCCTACCACGCGCTGTCGCTCGTGGCGGGCGTGCCCGTGCTGGACACTTCCATTGAGTGCGTGTACTGCGGCAACTGCGAGGAAGTGTGCCCCACCGAGGCCATCCGGCGCCCGTTCCTGGTCGTGTTCGGCCAACCCTCCTCCTAGTGCCTGCGGCGGCCATCGCGCTGCGCCTCCCGCGCATCGTGCACCAATGGCCGCTCGGGCATAATTTGCCCAAGCCCGTCATCGCGTCCCGCTGGTCCAAACATCCCCGCGCGCTTGCCGAATCCGACCCCCTGTTGCATAATGCACGCAGCGTGTTCTGTGTGGAGCCGGCCAATGGTATCGCAAGACAACGAGGAACTGAGCGAGCGCGAAATGGAACTCCTCCGCCTGGTCGCACGCGGCGCAACGAATCAGCAAATCGCGCGCGAACTCACCATCAGCGTCAACACCGTCAAGGTTCACCTGCGCAACATCTTCGCCAAACTCGGCGTGGAGTCACGCACTGAAGCCACAATGGTGGCCGTGCGGCGAGGGCTGATCCGCGTTGAGCCACCCCAAGCCACAGAACCGGCGCCCAGCGCGCCGACCTTGGACTGGCCGCCTTTGCGTCGCGCATGGGCCTCTTGGCAGCGCGCCTACCTTATCCTCGCCGCCGCGCTGGCCGTCGCGCTCGTGGCGGTGAGCGTCGCGGGGACTCACCCACAGGCCGGCAATGCCGCTGATCCCTTCCTTGACTCCGGCGCTGCCGCCCCTGCGGCTCCCCAGCGCCTCCCATCCCGCTGGACGAACCGCGCGCCCATGCCTACCGCGCGGGCCAGGCTGGCCGTCGTTGCCACAGAAAGCGGCATCTTCGCCATCGGCGGCGTCGCCGGCGGCCAGGTTACGGGAGCGGTGGAGCAATACCTGCCCGCCGAAGACCGCTGGGTCAGCCACCCACCCAAGCCTACCCCCGCCGCGAACATCGGAGCCGTAACCCTAGGCGGGCGCATCTACGTGCCCGGAGGCCACGACGCCCAAGGCCGCGTGCTCAGCACGCTGGAAATCTACAACCCCATCACGCAGGAATGGACGCAAGGGCCGCCGTTGCCTGCCCCGCGCTCGGCCTACGCCCTGGCCGAGGTCGGCGAGCGTATCTACCTGTTCGGCGGATGGGACGGCCGCCGATACGTGGACACAGTCTTTGAATTCGCGCCCAACACGGGTATCTGGACTGCCCGCACCCCGATGCCGCAGGCGCTCGGCTTTCAGGCGGTTGCCGCGCTCGCAGGCAAGGTCTTCCTCATCGGCGGCTACGACGGGACGCGCGAGTTTGCCACGTGCTACGAGTATTCGCCATCCCTGGAGGGCACGGGAACCCAACCGTGGAGATCATGCGCATCCCTGAGCGTCCCGCGCGGAGGAGCGGCCGCCGCAGCCGTGGGCAACAACATCTACGTCGTGGGCGGCGGTTGGAGGGGATTTGTGGCGTATAACGAGCGTTACGAACCCCAGAGCGACACGTGGGTACGCTTCCCCACGCCCACCATCGGCCAGTGGCGAAATCTCGGTCTGGCTGCATTTGAGACGCGCCTCTACGCCATCGGCGGCTGGAGCGGCGAGGCCCTCAACGCAAACAGCGAATATCAGGCCATCTTCCGGGTCGTCATGCCGCGTACGGTGCGCTGACCTACAGCGGCGATTCCAGCAACCGCTTGAGTTTGGGCAGGGTTCCCTCCCAACTCATCTTGGACAGCCCCAGTTTCAACCGCAAATGCTCCGGATCCATGCCATCCCGAAAATCTCGCAGCGCCGAGGTCATCCGCAGCATCTCAAAGGACAGGGCCTCCAACCCCGCCAATTTCGCCAAATCTGTCAGCACGTACTCCAAATTGCGCGCGGTACAGGGAAACAGCACATCCTTCGGCTGGTACTGCTGTCGGTACTCCCGAAGCGCCGCCACGGTCTCAGGCCGCAACGCCAGTCGCCGCTCCTTGTAGCGCGCATATCGGGCGTCGGTGGCTCGGACGCGCACAGACGCATGCATCGGGTCGGCGATGGACAAATCCTCCAAGCGAATGTTCATGCATTCGCTCTTCTTGATGCCCGTGTCCAACAGAAGCCGCACCAGGAGATACGGGCGCGAGTCGGGCTTCTCCGCCCTCCGAAGCGACTGAGCGGCCGCAAGCACGCTTTCCACCTGCGCATCCGACAGCACCAACGGCAGAGGCGTTGAGACCGGCCGATGGGCGATGGTCGCCGCGGGATCCACGGGGATGACCCCGCTCTCGGCCAGCCATTTGAAAAACACCTTCAGGGTTGTCAGGCGGCGGGCGAACGACTTGGGCGTGCATGGCTTTCCCCGCTCCCGCTGCAAGTAGGTCAGAAAGCGGTTGAGGTCCGATGTGGAAATCTCCGAAACCCGCACGCCCGCGCCCAGGTAGCCCGCGAGAATGCGCAGGTCGCCCAGAAACGACTTGATGGTGTTTTCCGCGAACCCCTTGCGCTCCATGTAACGGCGGAACGGCTCAAACGTCTCGCCCAGGGTCGGTGCCGCGCCGCTCCCCCACAGGGGCAGTTGTTGCTCGTACATGCGCATCTTCCTCCTCGCGATGTGCACAGCCCGGCTAGGACTATGCACATGATACCACCCTTGCCTTCGGGCGTCCACTCGCCGCCGGGCAGGCGATCCGTGCCCTTACAGCGCGACCACGAGAGGGAGCCACAGTCGCCGCATCATGGGCGGCGGCTGGATGGGCGGGGGAATTTGCGTGGGTGTGGGTGTGAAGGTACCGGTCGCTGGCGATGTCGCCGAAGGTGCAGGTGTGGCCGAAGATGTCGGCGTCCGCGTGGACGTGGGCGTCGCGCTCGCCGTAAAGGTCGCCGTCGGCGTGTCGGTGGAGGTCGCGCTGGGCCTAACGGTGGCTGTCCGCGTTGGCGTGGCGGTTAGCGTAGCCGTAGCGGTGGACGTCCTGGTAAGTGTGGGGGGCCGCGTGGGTGTTCGGCTTGGGGTCGGTGTGCTCGTCGGCATCCGTGTAGGAGTCGCCGTCCGGGTTGGCGTCGCCGTGGCAGGCACAGGCGTCTGCCACGAGTGCGCCGCAAAGTCCTGCGTCCAGTAGTGATAATAGGGGCCAAACGTGTCGCCTGCGTCGTACACGTACCCCACCCCAATGTGGTGGTAGTATGGGCTGAGGATATTGGCCCTGTGCCCGGCGCTGTTCATCCACGCGGCAACCGCTTCCTCAGGCGACGTGTACCCCGCCGCGATGTTCTCGCCGCACGCCCAAATCGGGCTATACCCCGCTGCCCCCATGCGGCCACAGGCCGAAGAGCCATCCGAGCCAGTGTGGCTGAAGAAATCGTGATCGGCCATATCCTGGCTGTGGGCCAGCGCGGCGGCGTTCAACGAGGCATCGCTGATCAGGGGTGGCAAACCGGCCTTGGCCCTCTCCTGGTTGGTCAGTTCAATCACCCGCTCGGCGAATGTCGCGGCTGCCGCGTCGGGTGTGGCGCTTCCCGCCCCATCGCCCGTCGGCAGCACGCGCACGCCGCTACTATCGGATTCTGCCAGGCCCGCTGCCACCGACCCGTTCGTCGTTGCGACGGCTACGGCAGCGAGCAGGAATAGAACGAGCAGCCCCTGTGTAAGAACCACCCTGCTGGGGCCTCGCATGCGTATCTTGGTCAAATGGATCACCGTTTGCCAAAATGGATTGCGCCTATCTCGGGGCCGTGCCCGGATCGGCGCGGCCGAGTATGCCACTCGTGCCGCTTTCTGACAAATCGGCCAGCGCACGCGAGAGTTGACACCCTGCCCAAAGTCGGGTAGTCTACACCTAGACGCGCTTTCGGGGAAAAGCCATGGCTCAAACGGTTCAGCCAGGGACATTGCTCGGCAACCGCTACAAGGTTCTGGGCCTCATCGCACAGGGGGGCATGGGCGCGGTGTACAAATGCAGCGACACCCGCCTGGCCGGTCGGCTCTGCGCGGTGAAGGAGACCTGGATTGACCCGAAACTCTCGCCCGCGCAGGTGAAACAAATGCACGAGCAGTTCAAGCGCGAGGCGACCACCCTGGCCACACTGGATCACCCCAACCTGCCCAAGGTCTCCGACTACTTCTCCAGCGGCGCGCGCCACTACCTGGTCATGGACTACGTGGCGGGGCAGGATTTGCTCACGCTCCTCAAGAACCGTCCAATGGGACAGCCGGGCCTCCCTGTAGAGCAAGTGCTGGACTGGGCAGAGCAACTGTGCGCCGCCCTGCACTACCTCCACACTCAGAACCCGCCCATCCTGCACCGAGACATCAAGCCCGCCAACATCAAACTGGCCGATTCAGGCATCATCAAACTGGTGGACTTCGGCTTGGTGAAGTGGATGGCCCCCGACGACAACTCCACCATCACGGTCATCCAGGGGTTGGGGACGTTGGCGTACACGCCTTTGGAGCAGTACGGGGGAGAGACGGGCCACACAGACCCACGCACCGACATCTATGCCCTGGGCGCTACCCTTTATCACCTGCTGACGGGCCAGCCACCCGCATCCGCCAAACAACGATTCCTCAAGCCGGATAGTCTCGTAGAACCCCAGCGACTCGCGCCAGACTTGCCATCGCATGTCGCCCAAGCGATTCTCAAGGCGATGGCCATGCACCCGCAGGACCGACCGTCCAGCGTCGCGGAGTTCCGAGCGCTCCTCCACGGCGAAGACATGCCCGCATCCGCCCGTGCTGCGCGCGCAATGCAAACCCCCTGGGCGGGCCTCCTACGCCACGACCTGGCCCTGGTCATCCTCGCTGGACTGCTCCTCCTAGCGTCGCTGCTCGTGTCCCTGGGGCTCTGACGCTGCGCCGCCTGTGGCCCGCCTGAGGGTGTGGGCCGTCTTTGCAACCGCCGCCGGCGCAAGCCACCCAACCAGCCCCGTAACCCCGCACAACATGTAGGACAGGATGGCCGGTTGCCAACGCCATGGGATCGCCCGCTGCATGCCTTCCAGCACGACGGTGCGCCCCAGAGCCAAGCCGAGCAGCCCGTAGGTCAGATACCCCACCAGCCCCGCACACAACGCCAGGAGCGCCGTCTCTACCGCGACTATCCTACCGGACCGCGCGTAGGCCAAAGCACCCGACGCCGCCGAAAGCCCCAGGATGCCGGACAGGCTCAACATGAACGCATAAATATCCAGCGGGCGCGAAGGCGGGATGGGCAGCGCGGTCTCACCCGGGAAAATCGCGGCTGGCGTCGGCTGTGGCGTTGCCGTAGGCACGGGCGTAGGCACCATCGTGGAGATCACCGCCGGCTGATCGCCGCGCACCGTAACCAGCAACTTGGCCGAGCGCGCGGCCGGACCCGCCGCCACCGTAACTTCCACCGTCCCAGGGCGCTGCAACCTTAGCCGCACCGTCGCCCGGCCGTCCGTGGTGGCCCCCATCTCCTGCCACGACAGGCGCGACTCCGAATCGTAGAACATGAAGGTAACGGCTGTGCCATCGGGGACGACATTGCCGTTGCAGTCTAGGATCACGCCCGTCGCCAACGCAAGTTCGTCGCCGAGGCCAAGCGTTACTTGCCCTCCCTCGCCCTCAGGCGCCCCGAGGGGTTCCAGGTACAGCAACTGATCCGCGGCAGGCTGCAGCCACTCCGACAGGCGGTACTGCACGGCGGGGACCGAAACCGGCAGTTTGCCCACGGGCACGATTTCCCCGAACAGAGCGCGAAGCCCTGTCTCTATCGCAGGCTCCGTGGCGCTGTACAGCGCGTAATACACAGTGGTCTTCGCCACGTCTGTGGAATCCAGATCGTAGGGGGCACCGAGGGCGAAAACCACCACGCGCTTATCGCGGACGAGCGCAGGTTGTTCCCGCAGCAGCGTCGCCAGAGGGTTGGCCCCTCCGCCCTCGGGTGCGCCATGGCCCTGCACCATGAACAACACCCAGTTCGCTTCGCTCAGCGCCGCCTGCAAGCGCACCGCACTCTCGGCCTCGCTCCCGGCCAGCAATCCCGCCAAATCCTCAAACGTGAACGACTGAACGCGGGCCATGTCCACATGCCCGCTGCCTTCCTGCCCGTAGAGACGCTGGAGCAGACGCAGCGTCGTGCCCGGGGCCGGCTGTTCCAGTGGTTCGCACTCCACACATGGGGTGAATGCAACCACATCCTCCACAATCACCAGCCGATCGCCCGCCGAGGGCGGAGCCGGCATTTTCGCTGCCAGTTCTTCGGGTCGCGGGTAGACCAGCGTTACGGCCTTGCTCGCGATCTCCGACACCGCCTGTGCGTCCTCGCCCACACTCTGAAGCAGCGCGGGTTCTGGAATCACGGCGTCCACCGAGAAACGCGGGTACAGTCTCAACTTCGCAGCCAGAATGCGCCGCACGCTGGCATCCACCCGACTTCGGAAGGCGGCATCGGACTGATACTTCGCCTGGAAGAAATCCAGAGTCTCGCGCACACTGGCGAAATGCCCGTTCCAGTCGTCCGCCGACGGGCTTACCATGTCCAGAATGAGGATATCGTTGCCCGCCAGGAATGCCTCATATGCCGCTCGTTTGGCCTGGAATCCTTCCGACTTCGGGTCGTAGTACTGGCGAACGGAGCGCGCCCCCAGGGAATCGCCCACCACCAGCCCCCCGGACTCGCGCCATGGAGCCACCTGCGGCAACGAGAGGAAATGGGACAGCGCCTGAGGGTCAAGGCTCGCCGGCCGCACCATCAGCGTATTACCATTGACGCTGTGGAACTGCACATGCGTAGCCAGGATTCCATCCAGGGTGTCATCGGCTTCGGGCGACTTGGGACGCACAAGCGCCGTGAAAGGAAGCAAATCCGTCGCCAGGCGGTTTTCCAGCGAATCCTGGACAATGGGAACCTCCACATACACATCCCTGTCGGCAGCACCGAGTCCGGGGAAATGAGTGCCAACGATCAAAACGTGGCCCTCCGAACCCGTGTGCGCCCCACGGACATAGGCCCGCCCCAGCACCGACACCCAGTGAGGCGACTCCCCAAAGGTGTGCACGCCCAAATCCCCCGCCAAACCCGCCCGCGTCGGGTTGGCCACATCCAGCGGCGGCCCCAACAACACGTTCACGCCCAGCGCCCGAAGCAGCCGCCCCGCGACCCGCCCCGCCCTTTCCACCGCACTCTCATCCCAAGTGGCGCCCAGCGCCATCGCGCTCAACTGGGCAGGAAGTCCTCCCTCGCCGCTCACGAGACCCAAATCCGCCTCATCCATGGCGACAAAAAGCGGAATCGCAACGTACTCCTGGTTCGCAGTCGCTGGCGGGGTAGCGGCTACCGTCGGCGCTGGAGCCGGCGTTGTAGACGGAGTCCCGGCTGGAACACCGACGGCGCCCGCCAACGCCGCGCCTTGCAGGGCGCCGATCAAGTCCCGAAGAGCCGCCGCGTCGGCAAGTGAGGGTGGCAGATTCCCGTTGCGCGCAGCCAGCACCACGCCTCCAATGTGGTAATCGCGCACTAGCCTCACAATCTCTGCCTCGGAGGCGGGCGAGAACCCGACCACGAACAACTGCCCAACCCGCTCCGACGGCGTCATGCGAGCCAGAAGGGAATCCACATCCGCTTCAGTCCCCTGGCTGCTCACGAGTGTGGGCAGCCCCGGGCTGAGCAGCGCCAGGCAAAGCAAGATTGCGAACGCAAGCCCGCGTTTTCTGCCACGCATGGTTTTCGCACCGTCCTCCGCCGCAGAGTATAATGCACGATGCCAGGGTGGTCAACCGAAGCGAGCCAGTCCGGGAAAACACAGGGCGGGGCCTTGTAGCCCCGCCCTCTGCGCAAAAAGGAGGTAGGAGGAGAGATGAAAACGGCCACCCGCGCCGCCTTTCACCCAAAAGAACCGTTGCCCGCCAGACGCGGGCAACGGTAACAAGCCCAGGCCCACGTCTTTGTGTGCCTCTATTCAGTTGTGCATTCTATCACGATTCGGCGTCGCTGTCAAATTCGCGCTTTCATTCGCCGAAAATGTCATCTGACGCCCACGCGACGCGGCCTTCCCCCGCACCTTCGCGGAAAGCGCAGCCCGTCCGGCCATTGTCAATGATTCTGGACAAGTGCGCGTGCAAACCGAGCGCCGAATTCCTCTGCGGCCTTCATGTCCTCGGCCGTCGGCCCGCCTCTGAACTCCATCGTTTCCAGCAAGTCCCACTTGAGCGGAGTGATGAGGTCGGCCAGTTCCTTCTGCGCGCCTCCGCTCCAGCCATAACTCCCGAACCATGCCGCCTTCTTGTTCATGACGCGCTTCCGCGCGGCAATATCCAGCACATGAGCCATTGGGGGAAACAACCCCACCTCATACGTCGGTGCGCCGATCATCACGCCCATCTTTGTCCACAACGAGGGCAGGATATAACTGTAGTGGGTGCGCGCAACGTCAAACACCTCCAGCGGCACGTCTTCGCGCGAGATTCCCTGTGCAACGGCGTTCATCACCCTCTCGGTATTGCCGTACATGGAACCGTACAGGAGCGTAACGCCGGGCTCAGCGGGTTCGGTGGCATAGCGCGCCCACTGCGCATACAGTTCCACAATGCGTTGCGGGTTCTTGCGCCAGACGAGGCCGTGAGACGGCGCAATCACTTCCAGCGGCACCGATTGCAGTTTCTTGATGGCGCGAAGCACCGGGCCGCTGAACTTGGCGATGATGTTGACGTAGTAGCGTAACGCCTCGCGCTCGTAGAAGCCCATATCCACGCACTGATCGTCAAAGATCGCGCCGCGGAGAGCGCCGTATCCGCCAAAGGCGTCGCACGAGAAAAGCACTTTCTGCGCCTGGTCGTAGGTCATCATCGTCTCCGGCCAGTGCACGAACGGCGTGGAGAAGAACTGAAGGGTATGGCTGCCCAGGTCCAGCACCTCTCCATCTTGCACGACCTGGACGGATTCGGCGCCGCCGTAGAAGGCCTCCAGCAACTCCTTGGTCTTCTCCGTGCCGACAATGGTCGCCTGGGGCGCAAGCCTGCGGAAAAGCGCCAACAAGCCGGAATGGTCGGGTTCTACGTGATTGACAACCACGTAGTCAATCGCGCCCAGGTCGCAGACTTGGGCGATCTGACCCAGGAATTCGTCGGCTTTGAACGCCTTGGCCAGGTCAATCAGCGCCGTTTTCTCGTCGCGGACAAGATAAGCGTTGTAGGACACACCCGTCTGGTCAATGGGCCACACGCCTTCAAAAAGGTCGGTCGTCCGGTCATTGACGCCGATCCAATAGATGTCGGGTCGCACCTGGATGACGGTCATAGGGCCACCTCCTGATTGTGATGCTCGGTTGATATTCTAGGCACATGATACCCCATTGTGGCAGGATTCGCAAAGTCCCACCCCCTCGCCCCGCTTGCGCGGGGAGAGGGTTGGGGTGAGGGGCCGCCCCCGCCCGCAGGCAGCAAGTAGGGCGGCTATCCCTAGCCGCCAAGTCCCCCCGCCCCGCTTATGCGGGGAGCGGGCTAGGGTAAGGGGCCGCCACCCGCGCGCGCCTTTGACAAAGCGCCCCTCGGATAGTAGAATGCCTCTAGACAGTGCTGCATCGGTGGAATGCAAGCCCTGCCATTCCGAGAACTCCGGAGATCTTCCGTGATTGTTGGGCAGTCGTCAAATACACTCCACGTCGCCCTGGAAGTGCGGCCAACGCAAGGTGGCGACGGGATGCGTTCAGCCCTCGCCGAGGCTCGTCGCCGCGCCGTGCTGCGCGTGGCCAAGGCCGCGCAGGAATGCGGCGCGCGTGCGGTGCTCGTCGGCGACAGATGCGAGGCCGCGCGCCTCTTCGGAGACGACACCCCGTTGCCGGGCGCCCACCAACTGTCCGGAATCGCCGGCAGCGTCTTGTGGGTGCGATGGGGCGCGGGCGCGCTCCTGACCGGCGAGAGCGCCTGTCGCCTGGGCCTGGCAGCGCGAGACGGCTGTATCTGGGGCAACCGCCCGCAACGCGCGGACCTGTGGGCGTTCCCCGGGGGAACGTGGCCCAAAACCGGAAGCAAGCCGCAAAAACTGTTCCCGCCCGCCGCCGCCACCATGTTCCGCATCGCCACCGCCGGAGACCTCTGCCTGTTGGACACGCTTGGCCCGCGAGACCTGGCTCCGGGCGAGAGCACCCGCCCCGCACCCGTCGTCGCCGAGAACATCCGCGCCGTTACCCGCGTTCTGACGAAGCGCACCGCCGAACTCGTCGTTGTGGGCGACCCCGGCTCGGAAGGATGGCGGCACCTGGAGCAAGAGACCGCCTGCCGCGTGCGGCTGCTGGGCGATGCGCCGGGCGGATTGCTCACCTCGCTGCTGGCCTCGGTCGGAGCCGCGCGCTTCGTGCGGTACCTGTCCGAACTCGGCGAGGCGTTTCTGGTGAACACGCGCATCCTGTTCCGCGAATCAGAGTGGCCCGCGCCGGACGATTTCTTCTATTCCGACATGGGGTTGGTTGCCCGCGTCGCCCACCGGGGATTGCGTCGGCTCACCGAGGCGCTCTTGAACGGCGACCGCCCTGCCGTCCTCGGCGGCAACAGCCTGCTGACGGGAGGCATCTACCTGCTGATAGAACGCGCCTGGGAACGCAAGGATTTGCCACGGCAGTACGAGACGGTCCCGGTGCCCAGCGCAAAGCAAATCACAAAGGAGTGAGATCATGAGTGAGCGCCACAGTTTTCTCTTCCATGGTTCCCTGGCCTCGCTGGACCCTCAAGTTCAGACTCTGATTGATTTGGAGCGAGAGCGCCAGTCCCGGCGCATCATTCTGATTCCATCGGAGAGCATAGCGCCCTCTGCCGTGCGAGAAGCGCTCTCGTCCGAGTTCTCGCACATCTACGCCGAAGGCTATCCCCCAACCCGCATGGGCCGGGAACCTGAAGAACTACTGCTGGATTATGATCATCAACTGGCCTACTACCGACGCTACGCGGATCGGCGATTTTACAAAGGTGCCGATTATGTCAATTTCGTGGAGACGCTGGCCCAGAAACGCGCCGCCGCCTGCTTCGCCAACGAGCGCGTGCGCGCCGACCAAATCTTCGTGAACGTACAGCCGCTGTCGGGGGCCGCCGCCAACAACGCCATCTACGAGGCGTTCGTCCGCCCCGGCGAGACCGTCATGGGTATGAACCTGATGCACGGCGGCCACCTGACCCACGGCAGCCAGTTCAACCGTTCGGGCAAGCAGTACCGCATCGTCTCCTACACGGTGGACCCCAAGACCGAGCGCCTGGACTACGACGCCATCCGCGAGTTGGCGCTCCAGCATCGCCCCAAGATGATCATCGCGGGCTACACGTCCTATCCATGGGCGCCCGACTGGCAGAAGTTCCGCGAAATCGCTGACGCCGTGGGGGCGATCCTCATGGCCGACATCGCCCACACGGCAGGCATGGTCGTCGCCGGCGCCTATCCAAGCCCGGTGGGCATCGCCGACGTTACCGTGTTCACCACCCACAAGACTATCTGCGGGCCGCGCGCGGCCGTGATCCTGACCACATCGGAAGAACATGCCGCGAAGATTGACAGCGCCGTGTTCCCGGGCGAACAGGGCGGGCCTCACGTCAACACGTTCGCAGCCCTTGCCGTGGCCTTCAAACTCGCGCAGACGCCGCAATTCCACGCGCTCCAGAAGCAAATCGTGCTCAACGCGAAGGCACTGGCCCAAAGTTTGCAGGACCGTGGCCTGCGCCTGGCCTACGGCGGGACGGATACCCACCTCCTCCTGGTGGACCTCAAGTCCGTGAAGTCGCCGACGGGCGAGTTCCCCAGGGGCGAAATAGCGGCGCGCCTGCTGGAAATCTGCGGAATCATCGTCAACAAGAACACTATCCCCGGCGACGAGATCACCGCCCTCGCCAGCGGCATACGACTCGGCACGCCCTGGGTTACGCAACGCGGCATGCGCGAGCCGGACATGGATCGCATCGCCGATTTCATCTTCCGCGTCGTCCGCGAGATTCGCCCATTCCAGTACGTGGGTCTCAGCGGCATCCTGCCGCGCGGAAAGGCTCCCTTCGCGCTCCTTCGCCAGGTGCGGCAAGAAGTGGACGAGTTCGCCTCGCGGTTTGAGCCCCAGACCGAACGCCGCTCTGGCTACCCCCACTACCATCTGCCGCCATCGCCGAGCCCCGCTGCGGTGCCAGTTCAGACGCACACGCCGGACCCCGCTGCCGTTTCGCGCGCCCTGGCCCAAGGCGCGGTAATCCTGGACCCGTCGCAGTTCACGATATTGTCTGTGCGTGGCGCGCGCGCCCACGCGTTTCTCCAGGAAGCCACAACGGCCAACTTGGCCGCCCTGGAACCCGGCCAGGTGGCCCATGCCGCGCTCCTGGACGGAGATGGCCATGTCCTGGACGACGTGCTCATCCTGCGGCTTGCCCCAGGCCCCCAGGGCGAGGACCGCTACCACGTGATCGTCAACGCCGCCAACGCCGACACGGTCAGGGATTGGCTCCGCGCGCTGAGCGACGGCTACGTGCTCTTTGACAACCAGGACATCCTGCGCAAGGTGCAGGGGCCTGCGATTGTCGTAGATGCTACCACAGAGGCGCCCGACGAGGCGACGCTGGTGGCCCTGGCGGTCGTCGGCCCAGCGGCGCGCGCCCTGCTGGACAACGTCCTGCGCGTCGGCAACGTTGAGCAAGGCCGCGCGCAGGAAACGCAATTTGCCGGCCACCCGCTGCTCATCGGCAGCGCGCCTTTCCTGCGCGACGGGCTTCTCTGCATGGGCCATCCCGACGCCATCACGGCGCTGGAGAAGAGCCTCACGGATGCGGGCGCGGTGCCTGGCGGCCGCGACGCTTGGATTGCGGCGCGGCGAGCGGCCGGACTTCCCGCCTACGACGGCGAAGCCGCCCGCCCCAGCGCCTTGGCGCTGCTCCATGGCGGGCACGAAACCCTCTTTGACCTGCGCAAACCCTACTTCGTGGGGCAAGAGTCTTTGGCCGCGTCCGCGCCGGTGGAGCACCTGCCTGAATTCACATGGCAGTGGCAGGAAGAAGAAACCCTCAAGCGAACACCGCTCTACGAAGAGCACAAGAAGCGCACGCGCAAGTTGATTCCCTTTGCCGGCTGGGAGATGCCGGTCTGGTACACCAGCGTCGGTGAGGAGCACGCCGCCGTCCGAAAGACCGCCGGCCTGTTTGACGTGGCCCACATGGGCGTGCTGGAAGTCTCAGGCCCCCACGCGGCCTCGTTCCTGGACGTGGTGGCGTCCAACTACGTGCGGTGGCTGGAGCCTGGCCAGTCGCAGTACGCCTACCTGCTGGACCCGGATGGCAACGTCCTGGACGATATCATCATCTACTGCCTGCGGCGCGACCGGTACATGGTGGTGGTCAACGCGGCCAATGCGGAGAAGGACTGGGCTTGGCTGAACGCCGTGAACGAAGGGCAGGTGCGGATTGACCGCAATCGGCCCTATGTGCGCGTGGAAGCCCCCGCCACCCTGCGCGACCTGAAAGACCCCCGCTGGGGCAAGGACTGCAAAGTTGACCTGGCGCTGCAAGGCCCCGCATCCCTGGCGATCCTGCAAAGCCTGGCCCGCGACTCCAGGCAGGCCGCGGACTTGGCGCACATCCGCCGCACGGAGTTGATAGAGACCACCCTTGCGGGCATCCCACTGGTTGTGTCCCGCACAGGCTACACCGGCGAACCGGTGGGGTTTGAACTTTTCGTGCATCCGGATGAGGCCGTGCGCCTCTGGAATCTGTTGCTAGAGAAAGGCGAGCCGTTTGGGCTGAAGCCGGCTGGCCTGGCCGCGCGTGACTCCACGCGCATTGAGGCCGGCCTGCCGCTGTACGGGCATGAGTTGGCCGGAGCCTACGGGATCACCCCAATTGAGGCAGGCTTTGAGCCTTATGTCAAGTACCACAAGCCGTTCTTCGTGGGGCGCGACGCAATCCTGCAACACTCCGCCGAGGCCAAGAACACCATCGTCCGGTTCCGGGTCAATTCGCCCAACGCCCGCGCCCTCCGCGGCCACGAGCCTGTGGTCAACAAGCGTGGGCAATACATCGGCCGCGTTACCAGTTGTACCCTCGTGGGCGAAACTCAAATCGGCATGGCGCTGGTGGACAAGCGTTACGCGCAGGAGGGTACGGAGATTGCGGTCTTCCCAACGGCGGCCGCCAAAACCGACAAGCCCGTCTCCCTGGCCGAACTGGAGCGGGGGGACCAGGTCGTGCTCCCCGAATGGTGCACGGTGTTGGCGCGATTCCCCAGGCTAGGCGCTCCGGTCATGCCCGAAACCGGAGAATAGCGGGCGGCATCCACAGCGAAGAAAAAAGGGAGGGGCACACCATCTGGCCCCTCCCTTGCCATCTGCACGATGGGATTCACGCTTCTGAGACAATCCTTCCGGCCAGTTGCTTCACGGCGCGCACCGCCTTGTTCCGCGGATTCGCGAGGATGATCGGATTGCCCTGGTTGGTCGCCAGCGCCACTTCCACGCCCCCCGACTCTATGGAGACGGGTTCTCGCCCGCCCAGAACCCGCCTCACGTCCTGCTCTCGGATTCCGGTACCCACGCCTGTGCCGTTCAGGACCGGTATGACCTTGTCGGCGGGATAGCCCAACGTTCGGGCGAGCGTCAGGAACAGGCTGGCATTGCGCAGCGCGCCGATGTCCGCCGTGAGGACCAGCAGGATAACAGCCGCTTTGTCCAAAACCATCAGCGTGCGGTCGTCGTACACCCGCTGCGTGTCAACGACAACGTAGTCAAAACTGCGCGAGGCCACGTCCAGCACTCGCCCGATGAGGCGCGCGGATACCTCTTCTGCCCTCTCGGGTCTCGGCGGCGACAGCAGGACCCGAATGCCGCTCGGGTGTTCCACCATCGCCTGGGCAAGCATGGAGGCATCCAGTTCCTCCACATACTGCACGAGGTCGTTGATGGTGTGCACGGGGGGCACGTTCAGGTGCAGGCCCACGTCGCCAAAGGACAGGTCGGCGTCAACGAGGGCAACGGCCCCACCGCTGAGTTCGCGCAGGGCCAAGGCCAGATTCACCGCAATCGTGGTCGTTCCCACGCCCCCCTTGCACCCGAAAACCGCGACGCTGGTCGCCTGCTTCTCCTGCGCGACGCTTGGCGCATTGGAAACCGCGCGCCGCGCCAGCAGAGCCCTGGCGCGCACCTCCAACTCCGCCGGCTCAAATGGCTTTACCATGTAATCGTCGGCGCCCGCCTCAAAGCCGGCGACCTTGTCGGCCACATCGCCCCGCGACGTGAGGACCAGCACAGGGATTCCGCTCGTGCGCGGGTCCTTGCGAATGCGGCGCACGAGTTCGTAGCCGTCCATATCCGGCATCACGACATCCGTGATGACCAGGTCTATGGACTGCGCCCCCAGCAGGGCCAGCGCCTCGGGACCGCTGCTGGCCTCCAGGATGTTCAACCCCGATCGGGCGAGCGCCGCCTTTACGAACGCCCGCGCCGTGCTGCTGTCATCCACCACCAGGACTCTGGGGGTAGCCATGAGATTTGCGTGCTGCCTCCCATGTCAATCTATGGCTGCCAGCGCAGTTTCGGCTCGCGGGCCGCGCGAACGTCGTCCAATCGCCGCAGCGGCGTCGTGAACGGCGCATCGTGCAGCATCTCCGGCTGCGTGCGCGCCTCCTCGGCGATCTTGAGCATCGCGCCGGCGAAAGCGTCCAGCGTCTCCAGGGATTCGGTCTCGGTCGGCTCAATCATCAAGGCTTCCGGCACGATCAGCGGGAAGTAGATGGTCGGCGGGTGGAAGCCGAAATCCATGAGCCGCTTGGCGATGTCAAGGGTCCGCACACCTTCAGCGCCGGGGATCGTGCCCGACAGTACGAACTCGTGCATGCACGT
This sequence comes from Chloroflexota bacterium, assembly GCA_014360805.1. Classification (NCBI taxonomy): domain Bacteria; kingdom Bacillati; phylum Chloroflexota; species Chloroflexota bacterium. The sequence continues at coordinate 18,195 of JACIWU010000033.1, read as the reverse complement.
TCGCTTGTAGGGCAGCGGGTAGGTGTCCTGAAGCCGCACGCGCAAATAGTTCGCATTGAGCACCGCGTGCTCGGCTACCCGGCGAAGCCCGCTCGCGCCCAGGTGTCGGATGTAGGCATAGGCGCGCACCAGCACACCGAAGTTGCCGTAGAACGCCTTGAGCCGCCCGATGCTCTTGGCCGGCATGGCCAGGGAGTAATACGGACCCTCGTCCTCATCGGACTCCTCTTCAACGACGATTGGGCCGGGCAGAAACTGGGCCAGCGCCTGGGTTACCCCGACAGGGCCAGCGCCTGGGCCTCCGCCCCCGTGAGGCGTGGAGAACGTCTTGTGCAAGTTGAAGTGCATGATGTCAAACCCGAGATCCGCGGGCTTCGCAACTCCGACGATGGCATTCAGGTTCGCCCCGTCGCCGTACAGAAGCCCGCCGCACCCATGCACGATGTCGGCAATCTCCAGGATGTGCTCGTCAAACAGGCCCAGCGTGTTGGGGTTCGTGAGCATCATCCCCGCCACGTGCTCGTCGCAATGAGCCTTGAGATCCTCCAGATCCACATTGCCCCGCTCGTCGGAACGAATCTCCACCACCTCAAAGCCGCACATGGCCGTGGAAGCCGGGTTCGTGCCGTGAGCCGAGTCGGGCACCAACACTTTGGTGCGGCCGCGATCGCCTCGGTCCAGATGGTACGCCCGAACCATGAGCATGCCCGCGAATTCGCCGTGCGCGCCCGCCGCCGGCTGAAGGGACACCGCCGCAAACCCACTGATCTCCTTCAGGCACTCCTGGAGTTCATACATGAGGATCAGGTTGCCTTGGACGGTCCACTCGGGTTGATATGGGTGAGTGGCCACAAAGCCTTCCAGCCGAGCCAAAGTCTCATTGACCTTGGGATTGTACTTCATCGTGCAGGATCCCAGGGGATAGAAGCCCGTGTCCACTGCGTGGTTCAGGTGCGACAGCCGCACATAATGCCGCACCAAATCCAACTCGCTCACCTCTGGCAGCGGCAGTTCGTCGCGGAGCAGGTCCTTCGGCAGGGCAGACGGCCGCACGTCGCACTCCGGCAGCGACGCAGCGCACCGGCCTGGTCTGCTGATCTCAAAGATAAGAGGCTCTGTCATTTCGCCACCTCACGCAGTGCCTTGGCGAGATAGTCAATTTCAGCGCGGGAGTTCCGCTCCGTAACGCACAGGAGCATGTGGTTGGCCAGGTCCGGGTAGTCGCGGCCAAGATCGTACCCGCCTACGATTCCCCACTCCAGCAGTTCATCATTGAGATCGCTGACCGGCATAGGGCACCGGACGACAAACTCCTTGAAGAAGGGCTTTGTCGTTACGACCGAGTAGCCGCGGACTTTGGAGACGGCTTTGGCCGCGTAGTGGGCCTTGTGGTAGCACAGTTCGGCGATGCGCCGAAGGCCGCATTTGCCCACCGCCGCCAGATAGACCGCCGCGGCCAGGGCATTCAGCGCCTCGTTGCTACAGATGTTGGATGTGGCTCGCTCGCGCCGAATGTGCTGCTCGCGGGCCGAAAGGGTCAGAACGAAGCCCCGCCGGCCTTCCGCGTCCACCGTCTCGCCCACCAGCCGCCCGGCCATCTTGTGCACAAACCGCTCGCGGGTGGCGAAGAACCCCAGGTACGGGCCACCGAAACTGAGGGGGTTGCCCAGAGGCTGCCCCTCCCCGACAACGATATCAGCGCCGTAGTCCCCGGGCGCCTTGAACAGACCCAACGAGATGGGGTCTGCCACCACCACCCACAGCGCGCCTTTGGCGTGGACGCGGTCGCCGACGCCTCGCAAATCCTCAATCTCACCCAGGAAGTTGGGCGTCTGGGTAACGACACAAGCGGTCTGCTCGTCCACCAGATTGAGAACCGTGTCCAGGTCCTGACGGCGGTCGTCGCCCACGATCTCCAGCCCAAGCCCCTGCACGTACGTTCGGGCCGTGGCGCGGTATTCCGGGTGCACATACGGGGACATGACCACCTTGTTGCGCTTTTTCCGCTGTACGTTGTAGGCCATGACGATAGCCTCGGCCACGGCAGTAGCCCCATCGTAGTGCGAAGCGTTCGCCACTTCCATCCCCGTGAGCGCGCAGATCATGCTCTGGTACTCAAAGATCGCCTGAAGCGTGCCCTGGCTGATTTCGGGCTGGTAGGGAGTGTAGGCAGTGTAGAATTCGCTGCGGCTAACGATGTGATCCACGACGCTTGGGATGAAATGCCTGTAGGCGCCAGCGCCGAGGAAACAGATGAAGTGATTGAGGTCGGCGTTCATCTGGCTAAACGCGCCGATGTGGTCCAGCAGTTCAGGCTCGGACATCGGGGCAGGGAGATTGATCTCAGGATAGCGCGCCTGAGCCGGCACGTCGCGGAAGAGATCCTCAAGGCTGCTGACCCCGATGGCCTTGAGCATCGCGGCGCGGTCAGCATCGTTATGGGGTATATATGGCATCAATGCCCTCCTTTTTTCGCCTCCTCAGCGAGGAATTTGGCGTACCCGTCGGCGTCCAGCAAAGTTTTCGCCTCCTCCGGGTTGCTGACCTTGATTCGCACGAACCAGCCCTTCCCGTAGGGATCTTCGTTCACCAGTTGCGGCGAGTCTTCCAGTTCCTTGTTGACGGCGATGACCTCACCGCTGAGCGGCAGGTAGACATCCGATGCCGCCTTCACCGACTCCACGGTGCCAAACACATCCCCTTTCGCAAAGGTGTCGCCCACCTCGGGCAGTTCCACGTACACGACATCGTTGAGTTCCTCTTGGGCGAAGTCCGAGATGCCCACCACTGCCTCGTCGCCCTCCAGGCGCACCCACTCGTGGCTTTCCAGGTACAGCAGGCCTTGTTCCACCTTCATTTCTAACCTCCGCGCACAATGTGTTGTGGAATGCACGCACCCAAAGGTGCGAGAACTAGAAGAAGACCTGGGCCAGGCGGTACAAATCCAAATCTACCTGGCGCACGCCCGCTTTCAGCACGCTCAGGGGCACGGGCTCAATCTTGTTGCCGTGCAGCGCCGTCATCTGGCCGAATCGGCCCTCGCGGATGAGATCCACCGCACGGACGCCCATGCGCGTGGCCAGCACGCGATCAAACACCGTAGGCGTGCCCCCTCGTTGCAGGTGCCCGATGACCACGAACCGCGCTTCAAACTCAGCACATTTCTCAATGGCCTGGGCCACTGCCTCGCCGATGCCGCGCAAATCCATGCGGGGCCGGCCGAAAGCATCGGGCGCGCCAGGCTCCGGCTCATTCGGCAAATCCGATAGGTGGGCTCCCTCCGCCACCACGATGATGCTGTGATGCTTGCCCGCCTCGGCGCGGCGGCGCAGGTGCTCGCAGATCTCGCCCACGGTGGTCGGAACTTCGGGGATCACGATAAAATCCGCGCCGCCGGCCAGCCCGCCCACCGTAGCCAGCCACCCCGATTCGCGCCCCATCACTTCCACGACGATGGCGCGGCTGTGGGCGCTGGCCGTGGTGTGCAGTTTATCCAGCGCCTCCGCGATGGTAGCCACAGCAGAATTGAACCCGATGCACTGGTCGGTGCCCGGAACGTTGTTGTCAATGGTCTTGGGGATGCCGACAAGCGGAGCGTCATGCTCTTCGTAGAGCCGCTGGGCGATGCCGAGGGTATCTATGCCGCCGATCACGACAACCGCATCCAGCCCACGCGCCTTCATGGTGCCCAGAACCCTCTGCACCCCATCGGGGACGGCGAAGACGTTGGTCCGCGTCGCGCCGAGCAGTGTCCCGCCGGTGTGCATGATCCCCGACACCGAATAGCGGGTGAATTCGGTCATCTGGCCTTCTATCAGGCCCAGCCACCCGTTCTGAATCCCGCAGACCTGATAGCCATACTGGAATGCCCTTCTGGCCACGGCGCGAATGGCCGCGTTCAGCCCAGGGGCATCCCCTCCCCCTGTAAGCACTCCGATACGCACCTCTCACCTCCCACGAATGGCACGAGCCATTCCGACACAGTATAGCACAAAGCGCCGCAGCCGAAAAGGTCAACCCGCGCTACGCCGCGGATGTACCCGACGCCCAAGCCAGCCCGTAGGGCTTTGCCCGCCCGCCACACGACGCGCCTTACTCGCTGCCCAGGCTCATCAGCCGCCCGATCAGCGAACGCCGAAGTTCCACCGCATTCTCCGGGCAAACCTCATGGCAACAATAGCAGCGAATGCACTTGTTCCAATCCATGTGGGCGCGCCCGTTCACCAGGCTAATCGCCTGCACGGGGCAACTTCGCACGCACACGCCGCAGCCGATGCACCGATCAGTCGCCTGGGGGTTCGCCACCACCTGGCGGGTAACCCAACTGCGGATGGCCCTGGGTGCGGTGCCCACGTCCAGGGCGGCGTAGTCTTCGGTATCGCAGGCGGGCTTGCCGTCCACAGTCCGCGCGGCCAGAATCCGCCGCCCCAGGCGTCGCATCGCCCGCGGGAAGATGCCCGTGTCCATCGTCGTCGCCGTCCCGTATCGGAAGCCCGACAGCCTCGCCTCCGCGAGAGGCAACCCCACCACGGGCACATCGTCCACACTGCAGGATGTAAGCCCGCGCGCCGCCGCCACCTTCAGGGGTGGAATGCTCAAAGGCTCCATGCCGACCAGCGTCGCGCACACGACATCCATCGCGAACGGATCCGCCGACGCCAGCAGCAAATTGGCCGGATACGGGTCGCCGCCCGACGGCCCGTTGCCGTGCATGCCCACGATGGCGTCCATGACTGTGAGCACGGGCTTCACGTAGGTGATGATGTCCACCAGGGCCTCGGAGAACCGCATGGCGTCTTGCAACTTGGCGTGATACCCGAACTTGGTTACGCCAGGCACAACGCCAAACAGAATCTTCGTCGCGCCGGTGATGCGCGTCAAGTTGTGCGTCTTGAACTTCGGGAGCGCGATGACCGCGTCGGCCTCGTCCACTGCCTTCAAGATGTCCAGCCGCTTGATGAGATGGCCTTCGGGGTGCGAAACCTGCACCGCCGTAACGTCGTAGTTCAGTTCCATCCCCACCTCTTCGGCGACCTTGTCGTAGCCGCCACGGGTGTAAGCCAGGCGCAGCACGGCTTTGTTGAACGGGCCTGCCGGGCTTTCGGCCAAGATGGGCGTCGCGCCGGCCTCGCGCACCAGGATCGCTACCGCGCGCACCACTGCGGGGTGGGTGATAATCGCGGAATCGGGCGTCGCGGCGCGCAGGATGTTGGGTTTCAGAATGACGCGCCACCCGGGTTTGACAAAGGCGCTCATGCCGCCCAGCAGCCCGACTGCAGAGCGCACAACCGCCTCAACTTCTTGCGTATTGTATGTGGTGCAGCGAAGCAAGGCAACCGTACCTGGCATACTCAAGAGCCTCCGAGCGAAATGGGAAACAGCCGGCAGATGAAACGACTTGGAGTATAACACGCCTCCGCGTCCACACAAAACGCGGCTATTGGGGCGTGGTATTGCCCAATATGCGCTCTTCCAGTCGGGGAGCGCCAAAACGGATAGCGACCACTCCTTCCAGCGAACGCAGCGGGGTCTCCGTCGTGATGGTTGTGGAGCCGCGCGCCACGTAGGTAACCCGGCCAATGCCCCGGCACAAACCCTCTGCGTCCAGGAATGCGCAGACGCGCTGGGCCGTTGGCAACAGCCAATTGATCGTCGCGATGGACTGGAGCGGGAAGGTCAAAGGCACTGCCTGACGGAAGTACGCCTCCCAGCGTTCGCGGCGCCACGCCACCCGTTCGGCGCGGCTGCGCGCCCGCGCGTGAGGCGATACGCGCAGGGTCGTGATCTGCACCAGCGGATGATTGCGCCAGGAAGCAAGGATGGGATTCAGTTCCGCGCCCCTCGCCAGAGCGATCACGCGGCAGGGCATCAGAAGATCAACCTTGGCCTGCTTCAGCGCCAGTCCCCCCTGCCCCGGATCCACGAGGCCGGTGGAGTCCACGATGACCGTTTCCGCGCCCAGCGCCAGGGCCTTCCTGTACAGTGTGTGCACGCCCACCAGGATGCGAAGCATGTGCCCGCGGGGAGAAATGGCGCCAACGAAGAAGCAGTGGTCCGTGTGGGCCGAACCGGCCAGAACCCGCAGCGTCATGGTGGCGGGCAGCCCAAGCACCCCCTGGCCCACATCGCAATCCATGAGGGCAATGGTCCGCGAGCGCGCCGCCCATCGCTGGACGAGATAAGTCGCCAGGGATGTCTTGCCGCTATCCGTGCCGCCGATGAGCAGCACCGCGCCTCGCACGTCTTCGGCCGCCAGCGCCTCCCACTCCGGAGGCACAACCAGATTGGAAGCGGCGCTTGCCTGCACCACGAGACTCCACCTCCACCCCGCTCGCGCGAATGCATTATATCGCGCGAACCGCACCCTGGCAAGACGCGCCGCTCACGGGCAGAGCCGAATAGTTGACAGTTTTCATCAACTACTCTAAAATGGCGACGAGGGAGCACGATGCGCATCACGAGCAAAGGCCGCTACGCGGTAAGGATTCTGGTGGACATCGCCTTGAATCATGGGAATCCCGTGAGTCGGCGCGACCTGGCCGCGAGGCAGGGAGTGCCATCGGACTATATTGCCCAAATCCTTCGGCCGCTCCGCGCGGCGGGGTTCGTTACAGGCGTGAAAGGCCCGGGGGGAGGGTACGCGCTGGCCCGCGACTCCGCGGAGATTCGCATCGGCGATGTGCTGCGCGCAACCGAAGGCCCTATCGCGCTGGTGGACTGTACCATCCCAGACACGGACGTAACGTGTCGCTTTGTGGAAACATGCCCAAGCCGCTCATTCTGGGAGGGCCTCTCACGGGTCATCGCCGAATACGCCGATGCCTGGACTGTCGCCGACCTCTGCGGCGAACCGCCAACCGCACCAAAGGAGAAGCGGTAATGAGAATCTACAATGACATCACCGAGACCATTGGCAACACGCCTCTCGTCAGGCTCAATCGGGTTGCCGCCGGGCTTCACGCGACCGTCGTCGCCAAAGTGGAAGCGTTCAACCCCCTGGGCAGCGTCAAGGATCGCATCGGCGTCGCCATGATCCGCGCGGCGGAAGAAGCGGGCCTGATCCGCGAGGACACCATCATACTGGAGCCCACCAGCGGGAACACGGGCATCGCGCTGGCCGCTGTCTGCGCTGCCAGAGGCTATCGCCTTGTCCTCACCATGCCCGAAACCATGAGCCTGGAACGCCGCAAACTGCTCCAGGCGCTCGGTGCGGAACTTGTCCTGACGCCAGGCGCCGATGGGATGACCGGCGCAGTCCGAAAGGCCGAGGAGATGGCCGCGGCGGACGCCCGCTACTTCATCCCCCAGCAATTCCGGAACCCAGCCAATCCCGCCATCCATCGGCGCACGACCGCCGAGGAGATATGGCGCGACACGGACGGCAGGGTGGACATCGTTGTGGCGGGGGTCGGCACCGGTGGGACCATCACGGGCGTGGCCGAGCGGCTGAAACAGTACAAGCCCGAACTCGTCGCCGTGGCGGTGGAGCCGGCGGGTTCGCCGGTGCTCTCAGGAGGCCAGCGCGGCCCCCACAAGATACAGGGCATCGGAGCGGGGTTCGTGCCCGATGTCTTCCGCCGCGAGTTGGTGGATGAGATCATCCGCGTCGCCGACGACGAGGCCATGACGATGGCGAGAAGGCTCGCGAAGGAAGAAGGGCTGCTCGTGGGCATATCGTCGGGCGCGGCGGCGTTCGCCGCGTTGCAGGTCGCGGCCAGGCCCGAAAACGCCGGCAGGCTCATCGTTGTCATCCTGCCCGACACCGGAGAACGCTACCTCAGCACCGAGTTGTTCGCCCAGGCATGACGGGCATTGTGACCACACTGCGCTTGGGCGAAGTTCCAGGGACGGAGGACCCATGTTCGCACGCATCCGAGAAGACATCGCAACCGTGTTCGCGAAAGACCCTGCGGCACGCACCGTTTGGGAGGTGCTCTTCTGCTACCCCGGGCTGCATGCCATTTGGCTACACCGCATCGCGCACGCGCTGTGGACGCGCCGACTCCACTTTGTTGCGCGTTTCATCTCGCATATCAACCGTTGGCTGACCGGCGTGGAGATTCACCCGGGGGCCAAAATCGGTCGGCGTTGCTTCATTGATCACGGCATGGGCGTCGTCATCGGCGAGACTGCCGAAATCATGGACGACGTGTTGCTTTACCAGGGGGTTGTTCTGGGCGGCACCAGCGCCGAAAAAACCAAGCGACACCCCACCATCGGCAACCACGTCGTCATCGGCGCCGGCGCCATCGTGCTCGGCCCCATCCACATCGGCGACCGCGCGCGGATTGGCGCGGGGTCGGTCGTGATCAAGTCGGTTCCGCCGGGCATGACCGTGGTCGGCGTCCCCGGGCGCTTCGCCGAACCCCAAAGCGAGACCGCACCCAAGCCCGACCTAGCCCACGGCGACCTGCCCGACCCCTCGCTGAAGACCCTGGCGGAAGTGCTGGCCCGGCAGAGTCAGTTGGAAGAGCGCGTGCGTCACCTTGAACAGGCCCTGGCACGGGCCGAGGGCGCGCCTGCGCGAGAGGCAGAACGCGAAGGCGTTGACCGAAGTCAGGTGCTGGCCGCCCTGAAAGAGGTCATTGACCCGGAGGCCGGAATAAGCGTGGTTGACCTGGGGCTGATTCGCGAAATTGCGGTGAACGGCAACCGCGTGGAAATCGTCATGACGCTGACGACGGCTGCCTGCCCGCTGGCCGACTACCTCACCGAGCAAGTGCGGCGCAGAATCAGCAACGTCTGGCCCGACGTGCAGGTGGGCGTAACGCTAAAAGGCCCCGCCCAGAACGGGACAAACATTCGCGAAGCCACGCCCGCGGGCGCTAGCCCACCGCGTCAATGAGTTCGGCGCCCACCGCGCGGATGAGGTCGTGTGGCTTCAGGCGAAGATTCACGCCCCGCTTGCCCGCGCTGACCATGATCCGCTCGTGGGCCAACGCCGAGCGGTCCAGGTACACCGCAAACCGCTTGGCGCGGAGCGCCAGCGCCGAGATGCCGCCGACCTGCAGGCCGGTCAACGCTTCGGCTTCGCGGTGCGACGCCAGGGCCACCTTCTTCTCGCCCACCGCCGCCGCGACTTTCCGCAGGTCAACCTCGCTGTCGCCTGGGGCGATGACCAGAAACGGCTTCCCGTTGGGCCGCAGAAGGACCAGCGTCTTGAACACCTCGGCCGGCGGGATTCCCGTAGCCTCCGCGACGCCGAGTGCCGAGTGGATGTCGGGCGAGAAGGTGTACACATCGTAGGGAATGCCCAACCGGTCCAGGAGTCGCATGCTGTTCGTCTTTTCCATGCCAGAGGCTCCTTCGCGCGCTAAGGCGTGTAGTCGGCCAGGATGGAATCGCCGATGAACTCCCGCAGGATGGAATTGTCGGGCACGAGATGAGATTCGCAGGGCAGGAACCACTGCAAGAACGCCAGCAGGCGCTTGGCCTCCACGTATTCCAGCGTCCCTGGCTCCACCTGCCTGAGCAACGGCTCGGCAAACGGTTTCAGCACCGCCAGTTCGTAGGCCAGCGCCGAGTTGAACATGGCATCGGCGTTCTCCTGATAGGGGAAGATGCGCAGCGCCTCGCTTCGCGTTACGCTTCCCCAGCGGCTGATCGTGCTCGCCGCATTGTACCCGCGCGTCCGCGCGTCGCGCACGATGCGCCGGAGCAAGCGTGTGTCGGTAGTCGGAATCCGGTTGTGCATGTCCAGGTTCAGTTGCGTGAGCGCCGAGACGTAGATGCGATACACGCTCCCCTGCGGAAGGTCGGGGAGCAGATCCGGGTTCAATCCGTGAATCCCCTCGGCGATCACAACCTGGTCGTCCTTCAGGCGAACCCTGGGGCCGTCCTCCCGCTTGCCGAGGCGGAAGTTGTAATGCGGAAGCATCACCTCTTCGCCGCGGAACAGTTGAAGCAGTTGTCGGTTGAGCAAGGAGCGATCCAGCGCGTCCAGCGACTCAAAGTCGTAGGCCCCGTGCTCGTCCACCGGCGTCTTCTCGCGGTCCACGAAGTAGTCGTCCATCGCCAGCGTAAACGGGCGCACCCCGTGGGCCAGCAACTGCACGGCCAGCCGCTTTGAGAACGTCGTCTTGCCCGAGGATGTCGGCCCGGCGATGAGCACCAGCCTGACGCCAGGGCGCAGGTCGGCGATCTGATGTGCGATGGCCGCGATGCGGTCCTCGTGCAGCGCCTCCGACACCAGGATGGCCTCGCGGATGCGCTGATTCTCCACCGCCTCGTTCAGCGACCCCACGTCATTGATCTGCAGCAGGTTCATCCATGTGGTGTGCTCTCGGAAAACAGCCGCCAATTTCGGCGAGTCGCGGTACTCCGGCAGCACCAGCGGGTTCTCCCTTCGCGGGAACCGCAAGATGAACCCCGGCGGATAGGGATGCAGGGCAAAGGTCTTGAGGTACCCCGTGGATGGTACCAGGTAGCCGTAGAAGTAGTCCGTAACGCCCCGCAGGCGATAGACGGTGAGGTAATCCTTCGTGCGGTACCGCAGGAGACGGACCTTGTCCTCATACCCTTGGCGCTGGAAGATGGTCTTTGCCTCGCTCAGTGGGAGCCGCTCCTTGGTAATCGGTTCATCCGCCTCCGCGATCTCGCGCATGCGGGTCTCTAGCCGCGCCAGTTCCTCCTCCGTCAGGGGCCCTCGCCCCACAAGGCGGCAGTACAACCCCGACAGCGTGAGGGAATGATCCACCAGCACCTGCGCTTCGGGGAACAGTTCCCGCGCCGCCACGACCAGCAGCAGGGACAGCGAACGCTGCAGAATGCGCAGGCCGTCGCTCGTGGCGGTCGTCAGCGGCACCACCTCGGAGTCCTGGAGCACCGGCGAGCACAGGTCGCGAATCTCGCGATTCACCAGGGCAGCGACGACGGGGGCTTCTTGGGCGCGGCACGCAACCCGGATGAACGCCTCAAGGCGCGTGCCGACGGGGCCTTCGTAGGTGCGGCCGTCGGGCAGATGAACCTGCACGGTATCGCGGGGCTTGGCCTCGCGAATGGTGGTTGTCGTCATGGCACTCCTGTTTTCCCGCAGCGGCGCGGCTGGGCCGGCCGCCGCGGGCACGGATGAGATGCCAATCAAGTATAATCAGGACAGGGGGCGGGGGCAAAAGCGGCGTTTCCACCTGATGAGATGAACAGCGCAAGTTGCCGCCAGGCGCAAAGCGGGTATAATTGCCCCTAACATGCATCGGAGAGAGCCTTCGTGCGCGAACCCGAACCGTCTCCCGAACAAACATCTCCCATAGAAGCACCTCCCACCACAGAAAACCCTGGCAAGTCCTTTCTCCGCGAGGCGGCAGAGACTATTGTCCTGGCGGTCGTTCTCTTTCTGCTGCTGCAACTGGTCGTCAGGAACTTCCGCATCCTGGGCGCCAGCATGTTGCCCACCCTGGAAACGGGGCAGTTTGTGCTGGTGGAACGGGTGAGTTATTGGTTTTCTGAGCCTCGCCGTGGCGATGTGGTCATCTTTGAGTACCCCCGCGCCCCACAAGAGGACTTCATCAAGCGGATCATCGGCCTCCCCGGCGAGACCGTAGAGATAGAGAGCGGTTCCGTGTACATCAACGGGAATCTGCTTGTAGAGCCGTACCTTGCCGGCCAGCCAACGCTCACCTACCGCCCGATAAGGCTCACGCTGGGGCCGGATGAGTATTTCGTCATGGGCGACAATCGCGCAGCCAGCAGCGACTCGCGCGCGTGGGGGCCGTTGCCGCGCCACAACATCATCGGCCGCGCGTGGCTCTGCTACTGGCCGCCATCGCGCTGGGGCGTGATCCGGCGCGTCACATATCCGTGAACAGAGCCTTGCAAAGACATTCGCAGCATTACGAAGCGCCGCGCAGGCGCGTGGGCGACTTGCCATCCGCCTGACAGCGTAGTATAATGCAAGCACGACTCCGAAAGGGACTCTGGCAAAGGTGCTATCCATCCACACACTCGCAAATTCAACCAATCGGGGGACGACAACAAAGGCCTGAGGACGTGGGTGAACTGCGCACTCAGGCCTTCTTTTCGCCGGAAAGGTGGGAGAGCAGACCATGCGCGAAATCCACTATAACACCATCGTTGACGCCGTAGAACGGCTCTGCATGGGATCCAACTACTTCCTGGGCGACGACGTGATCCAATCGGTCAGGCAAGCCCTGGAACGCGAGGAGTCGCCCACGGGACGCGAGATTCTGCAGGAAATCCTGGAGAACGCCCGCATAGCCCGCGAAGACGAAGTGCCCCTGTGTCAGGACTGCGGGTACACGGTCGTATTCGTGGACATCGGGCAGGACGTGCACATCGTCGGCGGCGACTTCAACGAGGCCATCGCCGAAGGGACTCGGCGCGGCTACACCAAGGGCTACCTGCGCAAGTCGGTCGTGGCTCATCCATATTCCAGTCGGGTCAACACGAAGGACAACACGCCTCCCGTCATCCACGTTCGCATCGTCCCTGGCGACAAGTTGCGCATCACGTTGGCCCCCAAGGGTGGCGGCAGCGAGAACATGAGCGCCCTGGGCATGCTCAAGCCCGCCGACGGGCGCGAAGGCGTCATCAAGTTTGTCGTGGAGACCGTGCGCAAGGCCGGGGCGAACCCGTGCCCGCCCATCATCGTCGGCGTCGGCATCGGTGGCACGGCCGAGCAGGCCATGCTCCTGGCCAAGCGGTCGCTCCTGCGCGAGGTGGGCCGGCCCAGCGACGACCCGGAAGACGCCTCGCTGGAAGCCGACATCCTCACGCGGGTCAACAAACTGGGCATCGGGCCGCAGGGCCTGGGGGGCCGCACGACGGCGCTGGCCGTCCACGTGCTCAGCCAGCCGTGCCACATCGCCAGTTTGCCCGTGGCGGTCAACATCCAGTGCCACAGCGCGCGACACAAGGAAATCGTTCTGTAGCCGAGCAGCGGAGGACTGTGTGGGATGAAGATCCAGACGCCATTGACAGACGACGTGGTCGCCAACCTGCGGGCCGGGCAGAAAGTGCTTATCTCGGGGACTATCTACGTGGCGCGAGACGCCGCGCACAAGCGCATCGTGGAGGCCATGGACGCCGGCGCGCCCCTTCCCCTTGAACTCCAGGGGCAGATTATCTACTACATGGGCCCGGCGCCCGCCAAGCCCGGCCAGGTCATCGGCTCGGCAGGCCCCACCACCTCATACCGCATGGACCCCTACACGCCGCGATTGCTGGCCGCCGGCCTGAAGGGGATGATCGGCAAAGGCAACCGCTCCCAGGCGGTCAAGGACGCGATTCGGAAGTACAAGGCCGTTTACTTCGCGGCCACGGGCGGCGCAGGAGCCTTGATCGCCAAGTCGGTGAAAAAGGCCGAGGTCATCGCCTACGAAGACCTGGGAGCCGAGGCTCTCTGGAAACTTGAGGTAGAAGACTTCCCCGCCACCGTCATCAACGACATCTATGGCGGCGACGCATACGAAGACGGCGTGCGCCAGTACGCCATCCCAGACTAGACCGGAGGCGCCATGCGAATCCAACTGTCCGCTGCCAAAGTCCACAACGACTTCATCCGCAAGGTGGAGGAGATGAGCGGGCAGGACCTGCTCAAATGCTACCAGTGCGGCGAGTGCTCGGCGGGGTGCCCGGCTGCCTTCGCCATGGACCTCCTCCCCAATCAGGTAATCCGCCTTCTACAACTCGGCGAACACGAGGCCGTCCTACAGTCCAAGACCATCTGGCTGTGCGCGGCGTGCCAGCAGTGCTACACCCGTTGCCCCAAAGGCGTGGACCTTTCGCGCATCATGGAAGTCGTGCGAGACCTGCTGATGACCGAACGCGGGGACAAAATCGTCATAGAGAAACTTCCCGCCGAGACGCTTGCGGAATTCCCCCAGCAGGCTTTCATCAGCGGCTTCAGGAAATACACAGCGTAGCAACAAACGATGAGGTGCGGGCATGAGAATTCCCTACTATCCCGGCTGCACTCTCAGCACCAAGGCCAAGGGGTTTGACCGCGCGGCGCGGGACTCCATGGCCGCCTTGGGCATAGAGTTGGCCGAGTTGAAAATGTGGAACTGCTGCGGCGCGACCTTCCCCCTGAGCCGCGACAACCTGCTGGACCTGGCAGGGCCGGTGCGCAACCTCGTCAGCGCGGCAACGGAGGGCGACAAACTCGCGGCGGCCTGTTCCACCTGCTTCAACGTGCTCAAGCGATCCAACCTCGTCATGCGCAACGAGGAAGACAAGCGCGAGAAGATCAACTTCTTTATTGAGGCCGAGTACACGGGCGAAGTGGAGGTGATTCACCTCCTGGAGATCCTGCGCGACGTAGTGGGTTGGGACAACATCAGCAAGGCCGTGAAGAAGAACCTGGCCGACCTCTCGGTTGCGCCGTACTATGGCTGCATGTTCCTGCGCCCCCCAAAAGAGATGGGGTTTGACGACCACGAGAACCCCCAGATACTGGAAAACTTCCTGCGCGCCCTCGGCGCCCAGGTTGCCGACTATCCGCACCGCGCCGAATGCTGCGGCAACTACATCGCGGCCTTTGACCTGGAGACCACGAAGGAGATGTCCTACCTCATCTTGGCGTCAGCCAGGAAGGCGGGCGCAGACCTTATCGTTACCAGTTGTCCCCTGTGCCAGTTCAACCTGGACCGCTGGCAACAGGACCTGGCCATGAAGCACGGCGGCTTCCGGCCCATTCCCGTGCTGTACGACATGCAGTTGTTGGGCATCGCGCTGGGGCTGGATGCCACCGCCTTTGACTTGGACAAGCACTACGTAGACCCGAGGCCGCTTCTGGCCGCGAAAGGGCTGATCTAGGAGACGCAACGTGGCGGAAGACAAGTCGCCCATCACGCGAGTCCTCATCATCGGGGCCGGCATTGCGGGAATCCAAGCCGCCCTGGACATCGCCAACTCAGGATACGAAGTCGTCCTCGTGGAGCGGGAACCCTCCATCGGCGGGCGGATGCTCCAACTGTCCGAGACCTTCCCGACGCTGGACTGCGCCCAATGCATCCTAACCCCCCGCACCGTAGAAGCCGGCCACCACGAGCGAATCCGGCTCATGACGTTCTCGGAAGTTACGGCCATCACGGGCGAGATCGGGCACTTCACCGCCACCGTCCAACGCAAGCCGGCATCGGTCAACTGGGACGTGTGCACGGGGTGCGGCCTCTGCCAGGAGAAATGCCCGACCAAAGTCGCCTCGCCCTTTGACCGAGGCATGGGCAAACGCAAGGCCATCTACACGCTGTCGCCCCAGGCGGTTCCCAACAAGCCCGTCATAGACCGCGACGCCTGCACATGGTTTACGCGGGGCAAGTGCCGCCTCTGCGAGAAAGTCTGCCCCGTCCACGCCATTGACTACGAGCAGCAGGCGACCACCACGGAAGTGGAAGTCGGCGCGGTCATCATCGCGACCGGCTACACGTTGTACGGGCTAGAGAACCTGGGCGAGTACGGATACGGTCAGATTCCCGACGTAGTGGACGGCCTGGCATTTGAGCGGCTGCTTTCGGCGTCCGGCCCCACCGCGGGCAAGGTTCGGAGGCCCTCGGACGGCAAGGAGCCCAAGCAGGTGGTATTCATCCAGTGCGCCGGCTCCCGCGCGCCCGAAACCGCCATGCCCTACTGCTCCAAAATCTGCTGCATGTACACGGCGAAACACGCCATGCTGTACAAGCATCGGGTGCATGACGGCACCGCGTATGTGTTCTACATAGACGTGCGCGCAGCGGGCAAGCGCTACGAGGAATTCTACCACCGCGCCACAGAAGAAGACCGCGTGCTGTATATCCGAGGCAAGGTGGCGCGCGTCTTCCGTGAGGGCGATCAAGTCATCGTCTGGGGCGCGGACACGCTCAGCGGGGCGTCGGTGGAGATCGCCGCCGACATGGTGGTGCTGGCCCCAGCCATGGTGCCTCACCCCGAGACGCGGCGACTGGCCGAGATGCTCGGCATCCCCACCAACCCCTACGGCTTCCTGCTGCCCCTGGATGACAACATGCTGCCCGTGGAGACGTCGCGTCCGGGCGTGTTCCTGGCGGGGGCCGTTACCAGCCCCAAGGACATCCCCGAGACCGTCGCCCAGGCCAGCGCCGCTGCCGCCAAAGTCCTGTCGCTCTTCGCCCAGTGGAGCGGCGTGCCCCAGGCCATGGAGACCCCCGTCGGAGCGGAGACATCATGAAGCGGATTGGCGTATTCATCTGCCACTGCGGCATCAACATCGCCGGCACGGTGGACGTGAAGCGCGTCGCCGAGGCCCTCAAGGACTACCCAGGCGTCGTCCTCGCCACCGACTACATGTACATGTGCTCGGACCCCGGGCAGTCGCTGATTCGCCAGTCCATCAAGGACGAGAATCTTGAGGGCGTTGTGGTAGCGGCATGCAGCCCGGCCATGCACGAAACCACTTTCCGCAAAGCGTCGGCGCAGGCGGGTCTCAACCCCTACCAGACCGAGATTGCCAACATCCGCGAGCAGGTGTCCTGGGTACACCAGGGAGATAAGGAAGCCGCGACCGAGAAGGCTATTGAGCACATCAAAACCATCGTGGAGAAGGTGAAGTACAACGAGTCGCTGGTTCCCCTATCCCTCTCCCTCGTCAAGAAGGCGCTGGTCATCGGCGCCGGCATCGCGGGGTTGCAGGCGGCCCTAGACATCGCATCCGCTGGATACCCCGTCGTGCTCGTGGAGCGTTCCGACCGACTCGGCGGCCACGTGGGCCAACTGTCCGGCGTTTATGTCAACTTTGACGCGGCCCACGACCTCCTGCAGTCCAAGTTGCAGGCGGTGCAAAACAACCCGCGCATCAAAGTCTTCCTGCGGACCGAGGTAGAGGAACTGGGCGGCTACGTGGGCAACTTCACCGCCAAACTCAAGCACCGGACGGGCAGCGCCGATGAGGAGCCGACGTTCTCCGAGCACGCTTTCGGCGCCGTGATCGTGGCGACGGGATACTCCCTGCGGCCACTCGCCAAATTCGGCGAGTACGGCGGCGGACGCTACCCCGACATCATAGACGCGCTGACCTTTGAGCAGATGCTGGCCGCCGACGGCCCCACGGGCGGCGAAATCCGACGCCCCTCGGACGGCACGGTGCCTCGGGAGGTCATTTTCGTGCAGTGCGCTGGCTCGCGCGACCCCGAGCACCACATGCCCTATTGCTCCAAAATTTGCTGCATGTACACGGCCAAGCAGGCTACCCTGTACAAGCAGCGCGTGCCCGATGGTCAGGCTTACGTCTTCTACATAGACATCCGCTCGCAGGGGCGCGACTACGAAGAGTTCGTACAGTCCGCCATGACCCAGCAGGATGTCCTGTACGTTCGCGGCAAGGTGGCGCGCCTGTACGAAGAGGACGGCAAAGTCGTCGCGTGGGCCGCCGATACCCTCACCGGCAAGCCCATTGAGGTACAGGCAGACCTGGCGGTGCTGGCGACAGCCGTCATGCCGGCGGAAGGCGCGGTGGAACTGGCACAGAAACTGCGCATCGCCACCGATGAGCACGGCTTCTTCAGCGAGGCCCACCCCAAACTGCGGCCGGTGGAAAGCCTGACCGCCGGCATCTTCCTGGCAGGCACCGCACAAGCGCCCAAGGACATCCCCGAGACCGTCGCCCAGGCCAGCGCCGCTGCCGCCAAAGTCCTGTCCTTGTTCTCCCAGCGCGAGTTGGTCGCCGAGCCTACCATCGCCTACGTGGACGAGGAACTCTGTTCGGGCTGCGGGCTGTGCATCCCGGCATGCCCTTACCAGGCGCGCGAGATGCATCCCTGGAAGCACAAGGCCATCGTCCACGAGGCTCTGTGCCAGGGGTGTGGCGCCTGCGTGGTGGCATGCCCCAACAAGGCGTGCAAACTTCGGAACCTGACGCCCAGCCACGTGCTGGCGATGATGGACGCTTACCTGGCGGAGGTGTAGATGACAGCAGGCGCGACCGCATCCCTGGCCAGCAACACGAGAACGCGGGCGTCGTCCGCGGGCGCAACCCAGGCCGCGCTGCGGGTTGACCCCACGTTCCTGCGAACGGTAGAATCGCTCAGCCACGAGAACATTCGGCTATGCTACTACTGCCTGAAGTGCACCGCCGGATGCCCCACCGCATACGCCATGGACTACGGCCCCGCGCACATCCTCAAACTGGTGCAGTTGGGCCAGAAGGACAGAGTCCTGCGCAGCAGCGCCATCTGGCTGTGCGTGGGATGCGAAACCTGCTGGACGCGCTGCCCCAACGGGATTGCC
>JACIWU010000032.1 GCA_014360805.1 Chloroflexota bacterium | reverse complement strand
GCTACCCCCAGCCCGCAGGGCTTCGCCCCCTCAGCCCGATGCTTCAGCGTCCGGCGGGCCACGCGCCGTCCCAGAGCGTGAAGGGAGAAGTGGCGCAGTTTGACAATCGTGCCCGCAGATGCTATAATACTATTGCAAACGTGTGCGCCCCTGCCACGCGCGAGTTCGGAGGGTTGCGATGGGTGTCTCCATAAAGGACATTGCCAGAGCCGCCGGCGTATCTCATTCCACCGTCTCCAGAGCACTGGCCGATAGCCCCCTCGTCAAGGAAGAAACGCGCGAGCGCATCAAACAACTGGCCAAGGAGATGGGCTACAGCCCTCACGCCCTCGCCAGGAGCCTGGTAACCCGCCGAACGCAGACCGTCGGCGTCGTCGTTACCACCATCGCCGACCCATTCGTCTCCGAAATCGTGCGCGGTCTGGAGGAAACGGGCCAGAACCACGGCTACACCATCATCCTGTGCAACTCCAACGCCGAACCGCGCCGCGAACTCGCCGCAGTGAAGGCGCTGCGCGAGAAGCGCGTGGACGGCATCATCGTAACCGCCTCGCGCATCGGCGACCTGTACCTGCCGCTCCTGGAGGACTTCGGCGTGCCCATCGTCCTCATCAACAATCAGCAGACCGGCCAGTACGTGTACTCCATCGGGACAGACGACCTGCGCGGCGGGCAGATCGCCACCGAGCACCTCCTGTCGCTGGGCCACACCCGCATCGCCTACATCGCGTCGCCCAACAACGTCAACTCAAGCCAGGCGCGAATGAACGGGTACCGCATGGCCCTGGAGTCTCGCGGTATTGCCCTTGACCCGGCGCTGCTGGCCGACGGCGATGGGAGACCCGCAGCAGCCATGGAGGCAACGGCCCGGCTGATGTCCCAAGGAGCGCACCCCACCGCCATCTTCTGCTACAACGACATGACCGCCATCGGGACCATCCGCGCGCTCAAGCGCATGGGCATACGCGTTCCCGACGATATCTCCGTCGTGGGCTATGACGACATCCCCATCGTGGAGTACCTGGACCCTCCGCTCACGACGATCCGCCAGCGCAAGTACGACATGGGCTGCATGGCGATGGAGATGCTCTTGCGCCTGCTGAACGGCGCCGACGACGTGCAGGACGTTACGATTGAGCCGACCCTGGTGGTGCGCGAGTCCACCGGCGCGCCCAAGTGAACCAGGCACAACCACCCTGGCAAGGAGGCCACCCGTGAGATTTGGCGTCTGCACATGGATATTCGGCGACATGCCCATTGACCGAATCGCCGATACGGTCGCCGGCATGGGCTATGATGGGCTGGAACTGATGGGCGACCTGCAGGCCCATCGTCCGGATGCAATCCGCGCCATCTGCCGCCAAACCGGCCTCGCGGTGCTGTCGCTGACGCCCGAGAACGTGGACTTGGCGCACCCCGACGCGGCCATCCGCCGAAGCGCCCTGGACTACTACCGCCGCCTGATTGACTTCGCGCACGACATCGGCTGCCCCGTCGTGTCCTGCCACGGCGCAGTGGGTCGCGTCCGTGCCATCGCGTCGCAGGCCGAAGAGTACGGCTACCTGTTGGGCGGCGTGGCCGCGCTGGCCCCGCGCGCCGCCGAAGCGGGCGTACGAATTGCCATGGAGGTGCTCAACCGCTACGAAAGCCACCTCCTGAACACTGCGGCGCAGGCGGTGGAATTCGTGCAGGCTGTGGCGCACCCCTCCGTCGGCATCCTGCTGGACGCCTACCACATGAACATTGAGGAGTCGAACCCGGCGCAGGCCATTGACCACGCCGACGGGCGGCTGTTCTTGTTCCACGTGGCCGATTCCAACCGCGCAGGCCTGGGACTGGGGCACACGGACTTCCCCGCGCTGGCCGCCGCGCTCAAGCGCATCGGCTACGCCGGCGACATCATCGTGGAGTGCACCGCTTCCGGCCCCGACCCGTTCACGCCGGTCAAGGGCGAAGGCTGGCGGGAGCAACTCGGCGAGTATTTGCGACGCTCGCGCGAGTACCTGCAGCAACACTTTGCGTAACCCATACATCCTTTGGAGGCTCGTATGCTTCTGGGCTTCAACGGCGCTACGACGATGAAAGCAACGCTGGAAGGAGACATCGCCGCGGCCAGCAGCGCGGGGTTCAAGGTGCTGGAAATCTGGGCCGGCAAGATGAACCACTACCTGCAAAGCCACACGCCCGATGACCTGCGCGCGCTGTTCGCGGCCAACGGGATACAGCCCGTCAGCATCAACTCCATTGAGCACATCACGTTCAAGGGCGACGGGTTTCGGGAGATTCGCGAGCAGTGCCGCCGCTACAGCGAAATCGCGGAGGCCATCGGCTGCGACAAGATCGTGGTCGTGCCAAGCCCCACGCCCCCTGGCGCCACGTGGGACGACATCAAGCGCGAGTCCGTCCGCGTCCTGGGCGACCTGGCGCAGATTGCCGCGGCGCACAACATCAAACTCGCCTACGAGTTCCTGGGCCAGGCCGATTGTTCCGTCTCCACGCTCGCCCAGTGCTGGGAAATCGTCCGCGAGGCCAACCTGCCCAACGTGGGCCTGGTGCTGGACACATTCCACTTCTACGCGGGCGGCTCCACGCTGGACTCCATCCTGCCCGTCGCGCCGGACAAGATTTACATCTTCCACATCAACGACGCCGAGGACAAACCTCGGGCTACGCTGACCGACGCTCACCGCCTGCTGCCCGGGGAGGGCGTGATTCCGCTGCTTGATATCCTGAACAACCTGCGTATAATTGGCTTTGACGGCCTGTGCTCCATAGAACTCTTCAGGCCGGCATACTGGAAGAGGCCCGCCCACGAACTTGCCGCCGACGCTCGCGCCAAGACCGTAGCCCTGCTCACGAGGGCCGGCTTTCGGGTTCAGTGAAACACGCCACCGCATCACCTGGAGGAGACGCCAGAATGACCGTTCGGATCGCCATCATCGGAGCAGGCTACATGGGTCGGGTTCACGCCCAGAACCTGCGCCAGGACGAACGAGTGCAGATTGTCGCCATTGGCGACATCGTCCCCGCCAACGCCGAGAAGGCTGCCGCGGAGTACCAATGCGAAGCCTGCACATCCCTAGACGAGATCTTCGCGCAGAAGCCCGATGCGGTGTACGTTACGACGCCCAACGCACTGCACCTGGAACCCGTCCTGGCGGCGCTGGAGCGAGGAATCCACGTCTTCAGCGAGAAGCCCATGGCCACCGACCTGGGCGAGGCGCGTCAGATTCTGGACACTGTGGAACGCACAGGGCTCATCTATCAGATCGGCTTCAATCGGCGGTTTGCCCCCGTGTACAAATTCGCCAAGGATCGCATCGCGCAGGGATTCGCGCCGCTCTCCGCGAACGTCAAGATGAATCGCGGCGAGTTGCTCACCCCGCCCTGGGTCGGCAACACGGCCCTCACCGGCGGCTTCCTGTACGAATCCACCATCCACCTGCTGGACATGATCCGCTGGCTGATGGGCGAAGTGGTAGAGGTGTACTGCCGCGCCGAGGCCAATGTGTACAAGGAACTGGACGACTTCTCGGCCATCCTGACCTTTGAGAACGGGCACTACGCCGTATTCTCGTCGTGCGCGCATAGTTCCTGGGCCTTCCCGTTTGAGCGGATAGAACTCTATGGCGAGCATTCGTCCATCGTAACCGAGGAGATGGAAAAGGTAACCTACAGCCCCGGGCTGAATCAGCAGATCATCACCCATGACTGCTTCCAACTGTCCACTGCCGAAAAGTGGGGCTACGTGGAGGAAGACAAGCTCTTTGTAGACGCCGTCATGGGAGAAGGTTTCCCGCCAGTGAAAGCCCTGGATGGCTATCGGGCGGTAGAACTGGCCGAGGCGGTGTATCGCAGCGCCAGGTCGGGAAAGCCCGTTCGCCTGCCGCTGGAAGCCTGACGGGGCGCCGAAAGGAGGTGATAAACCGAAGACAAGGATAGGGTATCGCTAGGGGAGTCCGTATCGGCGTAACCATTCGCAAGCAAAGCATGAAAGGGGAGGAGAGCCATGCGTAAGACACTGTTTGCGGTCGTAACCCTGTTGCTGGTCGCTGCGGCCGTGCTTCCGGCCTGCGGACCGACGCCCACGCCGGTGGTCGTCAAGGAGACCGTCCCGGTACCCGTCAAGGAAACGGTCATCGTACCCGTAACCGCGACGCCGCCGCCACCGCTGCCCACCGAAATCACCGTCGTGGATACCAACTCCGGCGCCAACTTCCAGTTGTACTGGAAGACCCGAATCCTCCCGGCCGTCCAGGAGCAACTGGGCATCAAGATAAACTACGTGGTCTCCAAGAGCGCTGAGGTCGCCGAGCGCATGAAGGCCTGGGAGCCGGGCAAGGGCGACATCCACCTGCTGTTCATGAAGCCGGATGACCTGGCCAACCTCATCAAGAGTAACATCCCGCTGGTGAAGTTGTACCCCGACCGGCTGGACGTGATCCCGAACCTGGCCAAGTGCCCGGAGGAGTACTTGAAGACGGCGCAGGGCGTGGACATCCAGGGAACCGGCGCGCTCTACTGGCGCAGCCAGTACACCCTCATCTACAACACCGAATACGTGAAGGATCCGCCCAAGTCGTGGAAGGAATTCTACGAGCGCCGCGCCGAGTGGAAGGGCCACATCGGCTGGATGCGCCCCGACTCCAAGTCCGGCTCGGGCCGCAGCCTGCCCTACGCCTTCGTCAACGCCTTCGTGCCGCTGACGAACCCCGATGGCACCCCCATCCCGCTGGCAGAACTGGAGAAGAAGCCGGAGTACCAGGACGCCATCGCCAAGTTGAAAGACTTCATCACCTACTGCAAGATCGCCAATGAGCCAACCAACATGTTTGAGGACTTCAACGCCGGCGACACCTGGATCGCGTGCTACGCCATGGACTACTCGCTGTGGTCCATTAGCCAAGGCACCATGCCACCCACCATCGCGGCCGGCTCGCTCAGCGACGGCATGCCCGCCGGCTCCGACGGCTATCTGGCCATCCCGGACAACATCCCCGACGCCTACAAGACGGTGGCCATGAAGGTCATCAACTACCTGCTGTCGGACGACCAGCAGATCCGCCTCATCACGGAGATGTGGCAGTACACCGGCACCGCTATTGAGGACAAGATCCCCGATGTCGTGTGGCGCAAGATCCCGAAGTGGGGCGAGATTGAGAAGGTGCGCGTGCGGCTGAACAACAAAGAGTTCACCGACTGGGTCAAGGAAAAGGGCCCTGAGGTACTCCTGCCCAAATAGCGGGTGAGTTCCCGTGAGGTCTGGGCGTCCCGCGTGGACGCCCAGACCGTTCTCGGGCGTGTCGCGACCGCATCCAAATCAAGGAGGCACCGAGGATCATGGCTTCTTTCTTAAAGAAGCACCGTTACGGATTAATGAGCCTGCTGATGCTCCTGCCGGGCTTTGCCAGTTTCTTCGGCCTGTTCTTCTACCCGATGTTGGTAACCGTCGTCCGCAGTTTCCGCCCCGAAGGGCTCACCACGGGCTGGACGATTCAGCACTACACGAGTTTTCTGGGACAGGCTTCTTCGCGCCAGGTGATCGTGCTGACGTTCTTCCTGGCCATCGCGTGCACCGTGCTGTCCATTCTGCTGTCCGTGCCGCTGACGCTGCTCCTGCGCCAGAAACTCGCGGGGCATCGGCTGTTCCGCCTGACCATCCTGGTTCCCATCACAGTCCCCGGACTGGTGGGCGCATTGGGACTGCTGCTGTTCTACGGCAGCCGCGGCTGGCTCAACCTTTTTCTAATGCAGGGCCTGCACGTGGTGGATCAGCCCGTCAAGATCAACTACACGCTCACGGGATTGGTCATCTTCTACGTGTGGCATTATTTCTCGTACACGGCCGTTACTACGCTGTCCACGCTGGAGGGGCTTGACCCCGCGTTTGAGGAGGCGGCCCGGGTGGCCGGAGCCAGTCCCTGGCAGGTGCTCCGCCACATCGTGATTCCCCTCATCATGCCGGGCATCCTCGCGGGCTCGGTGCTGACGTTCATGGCGGCCTTCGGCGCGTTCAGCATCCCGCTCATCACCGGCGGCAGTTACCGCCCGCTGGCCGTGCAGATTTACAAGCAGATTGAGGTATTCACGCCGGCGCGGTGGGAAGCCGCCAGCGCCATGGCCGTTGTCATGGCACTGCTCCAACTGGCGTTTCTCACCCTCTACATGCGCGTGCTAAGGAGACCGACGGCATCATGAGAATCCTGCGCCAATACCTGAAAGCCTTGCTCAACGCCAAGAAACTGCTGGCCTATACGTTCTTACTGTGCTTCTTTCTCTGGGTTACCACGCCCTTCCTGATGATCCTGCTGAAATCCGTGGGGCGCAACTGGTTCGGCAAACTGTGGTTCCCGCCGGAGTTGACGCTGGACTGGTACACCTGGGCCATCACCGTAACCAACATCCCAGAGGTGCTGCGGAATACGCTGGTCATTGCAGGCATCGCCGTGGGCATCTCCACGATGATCGCTATCCCCACGGGCTGGGCGCTGGGCCGGCGGAGAATCCCGGGCAAAGAGGCCATTATGTCAACCATTCTCCTGCCCCGAATGATCCCGCCCATCGCCTATGCTCTGGGCGTGGCCCAGATTTTCTATCGCCTGCACCTGATCGACACCCACCTGGGCGTCGCCATCGCCCACGTGGCCATCTGCGCGCCCTATGCTATCCTGGTGCTCTCGTCCACGTTTGAGGGCTTGGACGAGCGCGTGCTGGAAGCGGCCAGCGTGTGCGGTGCCAACAACCTGCGCACGTTCTTCCATATCACGCTCCCGCTGGTCATGCCCGGCATCCTGTCGTCCATCATCTTCACCTTCACGACCTCGTACAACGAGTTCACGCTGACCCTGATGACCTACGGCCCGAAGACCATCACCCTGCCCGTGCGCACCTACCTGGCCGTCGGCGAGGGCTACTGGGAAGTAACCAGCGCCCTCTCCATGATCCTGATCATCCCCTCGCTCTTCGTGCTGTTCATGATTCAGCGCCAGGTGCAGCCGGAAAAACTGGTGGGCGGCTTCAAGGGCGTGTAAGATTCAAAGATACCCACATCGGAGGTCCTCATGTCCAACTGGATGATTGAGTTGGTGGATGTAACCAAACGCTATGGCAACATCGTCGCCAATGACCATGTAACCCTTCGCATCCGGCGGGGCGAATTGATGACGCTGCTCGGCCCCAGCGGATGCGGCAAGACGACCGCCCTCCGCTGCATCACCGGCCAGAACATTCCCGACGAGGGCCGCGTGTTCATTGACGGCAAGGACGTTACGGACGTGCCAACCCACCGTCGGGAACTCGGCATGGTGTTCCAGAACTTCGCGCTATTCCCGCACATGACGGTGTTTGAGAACGTGGAATTCCCCCTCATGATTCGGGGCATGAACAAGGCCGAGCGCGCGGCCATGGTGAAAGACGCACTCAAACTGGTGCGGCTGGAAGGATACGAGAAGCATTACCCCCGGCAACTCTCCGGCGGCCAGCAGCAGCGGGTGGGCCTGGCGCGGGCGTTGGTGTACCGCCCCAAAGTCCTGCTCCTGGACGAGCCGCTCTCCAACCTGGACGCCAAACTGCGCGAAGAGATGCGGTTTGAGATCAAAGACCTGCAGAAGCGCCTGGGGATTACCGCGGTGTACGTTACCCACGACCAGGAAGAGGCCCTGGCGCTGTCGGATCGGGTGGCTGTGATGAACAAGGGGTGCGTGCAACAGGTGGGCACGCCGGCGGAAATCTACGACCACCCCGCCACCAAGTTCGTGGCCGACTTCATCGGCCTCTCCGACTTCATCCCCGCGAAGGTCGTCGCGGTGGAGAGCGAGCGCGTCGTGCTGGACGTTCAGGGCGAACACATCGCCGTCCCGCCCGTGGAATCGGTGCACGTGGGGCTAGACGTGCTCCTGTTCATCCGCCCCAACGATGTCCGCCTGCGCATCGCCGAGGGCGACAAAGGCCCCAACGAGGTTGCCGGCCTCATCGCCAAGAGCACCTACCTGGGCGACAAGTTTGACTACCGCGTAGACGTCCGGGGCGTGGAAATCCGCGTGCAGACGCACGGCGCGGAGCGGTTTGAAAACGGCCAGGCCGTGTACGTGCACCTCCCCTACGAGCGATGCCGCATTATCCTGGAAAGCCTCATCTGCGCCGTGAGGTAGCGTATGCCACAGCCCCAATTTGATATCCTCTTCGTCGGCGACTTCGCCAAAGATGTCCTCGTTCACGGCCAGGAGCGCGTGGTCGCTTCGGGCGGCTCGGTGTACTACGGCGCGATCGCCGTGGCGCGGCTCGGCATCCGCACCGGCGTCATCACGCGATTGCACCCGTCGGACTTCGGCCTCCTGGATGAACTCAAGGCGGAAGGCATCGCCGTGTACGCCCAGCCGGCGCCCCAGACCTCGGGCATTGAGAACATCTACAACACCGCCGACATGGACAGGCGCATCTGCCATCCCATCGGCCACGCCAGTCTCTTTGACCTGGACGACCTCCCCCGCTGGAACGGCCAGTACGTGTTCATCGGCCCCATCATGGCCGGCATTGTATCCCTGGATTTGGTGAAACGATTTGCCCGCAAGGCGAAAATCGCGCTGGACATCCAGGGGTTCGTGCGCGTCCCGCGCGGCAACGACCTGCCCACCGAAGAGTGGCCGGAGCGGCGCAAGGGGCTGGCGCTCGTCCACACGCTGAAGTTGGACCAGGCCGAAGCCGAGGCGCTGACGGGCGAGACCGACCCGCTCGCCGCGCTCCCGCTCGTCGCCGCCTACGGGCCGAAGGAAATCGTCCTCACGCACGCTTCGGGCGTTACCGTGTGGGCCGAGGGGAAGGTGTACCAGTCGCCGTTCGTCGCCGAGAACCTGAGCGGGCGCACCGGGCGCGGCGATACGTGCATCTCCACGTACCTGGCCCGCCGCCTGACGCGCGAGCCGGACGAAGCCTGCCGCTTCGCTGCCGCCGCCACATCGCTGAAACTGTCGCAGCCCGGCCCGCTCCGCCGTTCGCTGGCGGAAATCGCGGCGCTTGCCGAGACGCTGCCGGTGAGGGCGTTGCGGTAATCCAATTCCTGGATGAGCGATGACTAGAAAGGCTCAATCGGAGCCTCAATTCGCGCTCTGCATCCGCAACGAAGGCGCTGAAGACCTGGAGTTGCGCAAAGTGTACCAACTCCTTGAGGATGAGTCTGCGGCCAAAGACGGCTATGTAAGGGTCATTGACGAATCCGGTGAGGATTACCTGTACCCAGTGGACTACTTCGTCCGTCTGGAGTTGCCGCAGGAGGCCGTGGCCGCACTGGCCCTGACGGCGTGAATCCGCGACTTGGAGCCCCGAAGGGGCTTCGCTCTCCCTCACCGCGGGGGTTTAGCCCCGCCGCGCCCGACGCTGAAGCATCGGGCTAGACGCGCAAAGCCCTGCGAGGGCCGGTTTGCTGCAGGGGCGACCCGTGGGTCACCCCTGCCATTTCTTCCGCCGCGGGAGAGGGAACGCCCCGCGTGCGGACGTGCTTTTCGTGGCTTTCGTGTGCTTTCGTCTCCTTCGCGATCCAAATGCCCCTCACCGCGGGGGTCTAGCCCCGCGCCAACCCCGCTACCCATACGCCTCAAAGTGGCGGACGAAATGCTGCTCCAGAGCGTGGTAGTACGTCTCCTCGTGCGCCAGCAACATCGCCACCAGCCGGTCGCGGAAGCGGTATTCGCCCCCCTCCCTGTGAGTCATCACCGAGCCGAAGGTAACATGGAGCACCTGGCGCGCGTCGGGCTGCTCCAGCAGGCCCGGCAACTGCCCGTCCGCGAGCGCGTCGGGGTCGGGCACGTTGCGCAGCGCAGGCGACATGGCGTAGGTGGCCCGGTCGTGCTCAAAGCGCCCCTTCGCAAACCCCAAGATTTCGCGGAACAGGTCGGGGGCCTTGTGCGCCGCCACCCGCAGGGCCTCCAGATAACTGGTGCCGGCGGTTTTCACGTGCAGGAGCCCCTCCGTGTGGCGCGCCGCGATGCCGTAGATGCTGAACTTGTCCGAGCCGGAGTGGATGCTGATCTTGTAGGGGCCCACGCGACGGGCAATGGCCGCGTGCGCCGCGAAGGACCTCTCAAACTCCTTGAGGTCGCCGATGTAATCAATCCCCTTCTGGAAACTGCCGACGAACCGAGGGGCCAGACTCACCCACTCCACGCCCAGGCGCTGAAGTTCCTGCGCGATGAAGAAATGCTCTTCGGGCGTCGTCGGGGCCTCGGTCTCGTCCACCGACATCTCCAGTTCAAAGGGGCGCGGCGACATGCAATCGCGCACGTGCTCGTACAGCGATGCCGTGTGGGCGATCGCCCGCCCGTACTTGACGACCGCGCGCGCCAGCCGCTCGTCGTCAAACTCCACCACGACGCCCGCCTCTATGCGCCAGGACTTGCCCGAGTAGCGCCCCTCCAGCGCGCGCCACGACGTGCGTAGAGCGCCCCACGGCGCCCGCTCCAGCCTTTCCCGCAGCGCGGGGACGTCCGCCACGTCGGCCTGATTGTCCACGTGATCGCCCGGATCCACGGTGAACATGGTGTACCCTGCCGCCGCGCAAGCCGCCACATCCTCGGGCGTCTTCAGATGATCCGCGTCGGCTCCGAAATCCCTATCCCAGCCCGCCTGGAACACGCCCCAGATGGCGTCGTCCATCACCCCTTGCGGCGTGCGCTCGGTGCGGGCCATCTCGCGGATGGACTGCTGCGCGAAGAACGGCACCAGGCCGCTCCGCCGCGCCGCGCGCACGTGCCCGGGCGTCGCCACGCCGATGCGGTCGCCGAACCCGAACGAGCCGCGCAGCCCCGCCACGCGCGGCGACAGGAAGGGCAGATGCCGCCGCAAGACCTTCAGGTTGTCGTGAGAAAGGGGGGCCGTGGTCAGATACAGCACGTGCCCGCCCCAGTCAATCGGATGGATGTCCCCCGCCATCTCCCGCCCCGGCTCCGTGCGCAGCCAGGCCAGCCGCTTGCCTCCGCCGCCGCGCCACAGGAAGAACAGGCCGTCTGGCGAGGCCGCGATGGCCTGCGCGTACACGTCGCCCCCGACGAGAAGGCCTAGCCTTTCCGCCAGGCCGGCGCGGTAGTCCTCCTGCACGTAGCCTACCGCGGGCGCCTTGAGCAGCCGAACCAGCAACTCCTCCATGTTCACCTCCCCGCCCTACAGCCCCCAGGAGCGCATCGCCTTGATGGCCTCGGCGGCGCAGGTGTCCCCATCGGGCACGGGCATCGCCTCCACCGAGATGTAGCCGTCGTACCCCACCTCGCGCAGCGTCGCCACGATGGCCGGGAAATCCAGGTGGCCCGCCCCCGGATACCAGCGGTTGGAGTCGGCCACGTGGAAATGGAACAGTCGGGGCGCAACCGCGCGGATGCTCCTGTGGATGTCGGGCTCCTCAATGTTCATGTGGAACGTATCCAGGAGCAGGCCGAGATTGGGCATCCCGACTTGCTCCAGCAGGGCCAGGCCGTCGGCGGCGGTATTCACAAGCGTGGTCTCGTAGCGGTTGATCGGCTCCACCGCAATCCTCACGCCCGCCGCCAGCGCCGCCCCCGCGCACTCGCGCAGAGCCTCGGTCATCCAGGCCCACGCCTGCGCGTGCGCCACGCCCGGCCTCACGATGCCCCGCAGCAGGCCGATGATGATGACCGCGCCGAACTTGGCCGCCACCGGCACGTGGCTCTTCACCCGCTCCACGGCAGCGCGCCGCACGACGGGGTTCGGATCCGTGAACGATAGCCCCTCCTCGCCCCATGCCTGGCCCGTGCCGATGGCAGGCACTTCCAGGCCGTACTTGCGAATCAGGTCGGCGAGGGCCTCCGCGTCCACGGCGCGCGGGTCGCGGATGGCCAGTTCGGCGCCATCATAGCCCAGAGACGCGATGCGCGCCAGGTTGGCCTCCAGATCGCCCTTGAATGCGACCGCGTTGAATTGCGCCGCGTGGGTGGAAACGACGATGGCTTTCTTCATAGCCCTCCTCGCGGATGCGCGCCCTGCGACAAAAGGCGAGGCCGGCGATTGCCGGCCTCGTGTTGCCGGGTCGCTAGGCTGGCGGATAGGCCAGCGCGTAGATGCTGCAACCGCCTTCGGCCAGCGGGCCTTTGATGGCGGCTTCAATCTCGTCGCGCCGCCGCTGGGTGATCTGGTCAATCGGCGGCAGCACCCCTGCGGGGAATCGCTCCATGATGTCGTTCACCAACTCCACCATGTAGTCCAGCAGCGCCTCCACGCCGGGCTTGGCCTTGTTCGGGTCGGCCAGGCTGGCCTTGCCCACCACGCCGGGCTTGTAGGCCGCCACCTCAATCGGCCCCAGCCCCACCTGCCCGTACCAGGCGATGGGCCTGTGGAGCAGGTTGCCGGCCTTGTCCACGTGCTTGGCCATCTTGTCGCCCAGGAAACTCGTGGGCTGCGTGTCCACCACGGCGCTCATGTCCATCAACTCGGGGAACAGCACCAGCGACCAAGAAGTTTCCACTTCGTCCGCATGGATGAAGTTGGTCTCGTAGGGGCCACCCTCGGCCTTCGTCTTGAAGTGATCGGGGATCGCGTGGTACCAGTTCAGGTTGACGAACACGCCGGGCACCTGGTACGTCTTGGCGAACTGGTGAATGGCGGTGGGGATGACGTATTCCTGGCCGTGGCCGTTGAGCAGAATCTGCTTGCGGAAGCCCATGTTCCACAGCCCGGCCATCACCGCCTTCAGTTGCCCCACGAAGATCTCCTCGGGGACGATGATGGTTCCGGGCATGCCCATGTGATGATACGGATGCGAGCCGTACCAGATCGGCTGGGCCACGGTGCAGCCCGTGCGAAGGGCGACGGCCTCGGCCATGCGGGTAACCAGGAACGTGTCCTCGCCCAGGCAGGCGTGCGGGCCGTGCGCCTCGGTGGAGCCGACGGGAACGATGATGAGGTCGTTCTTCTTCAGGCGCTCCTCAATCTGCTTCCAGGTCATATTCTGCAAATAGACTTGCGTGGGCAAATCCATGTGCCCGCCCTTGGGGGGCAGTTCCCATTTTTGCGTGCTCATTTCCGATCTCCTTGCTCTGTGAGTTTTTCCGACTACGGCGTAACCACCACTTTGATGCCCTCGCCCGCGCGCAGAGCGGCAATGCCATCCAGGATGCGCGCCAGGGGCAGGGTGTGCGTCGTCAGCGCCGACGGCTTCACCACGCCGCTCTCCAGCATGCGAATCGCCTTGGGGAACGTGTTGATGCCGATGTATGTGCCCATGACAGTCAGTTCCTTGCGCGTGATGTCAAACTGGTGCACCTGCGGGTAAGCCTGCTGGTTCATGCCGAACAGCACGATCTTGCCGCCCACCGCTGCCTGCTCTATCGCCTGGGGCAGCAGCGAACCGACCGCATCCACGACCACGTCCACCCCGCGCCCGTCCGTCGCCTCGCGGGTAACGGCGACGGGGTCCTGCTCCTTGACGTTCACCACCACATCGGCGCCCAGTTTTCGCGCGTGGTCCAGGCGATAGGGCGCGATGTCGGTCATGATGATCTTGCCCGCGCCCGCCGCCTTGAACACCAACTCAAACATGAGGCCCACCGGTCCCGCGCCCAGGATGGCGACCGTTTCCCCCGGCTGCAAGCGCACCTTCTCCGTGCCCCCGACGACGCACGAGAGGAGTTCTACGTACACCGCCTCCTGCGGGGGCAAAGTCGGCGCCACCTTGAACAGCGCTCGCTCCGGCGCGACGTTGTAACGGGCGAATCCGCCGTTCAGGTAGATTCCCAGGGTTGTGAAGTGCTCGCACTGATTGGGCCGCCCGCTGGTGCACGGCCCGCAGATTCCGCAGTACAGGTTGGGGGCCACCACCACGCGGTCGCCCGGCTGCACCGTGGAGACCGCGCTGCCCGTCTCCAGCACCCGCCCCACATACTCGTGTCCCAGGATGGCGCCGGGCGTCGCGGGATGTCCGGGCGGCACCTCCAGGATGTGCAAGTCGGTGCCGCAGACCCCTGCCGCTTCCACCTCCAGCAGCACGTCGTCGGGATTCGCTACCTTCGGCACAGGAACTTCCCGCAGGCTGAGTTTGCCCTGGCCTTCAAACACGGCGGCCAACATGGTCTTTTCCATACGATTCGCACCTCCTTCAGATGCGCAGAACCAGACCGTCCTGCGCCACAGTGATTGGGCCCGAATAGACCTTCGCCGCGACAGCCGCCACATCCACGCGGTCGCACGGCGGATAGAAATGGGTGAGAACGAGATGCCCGACCCGCGCCTCCTCGGCTAGCGTGCCGGCGCTGGTCGGCGTGAGATGATACGGTTCGGCCGACTCGTCGGGGAACGAGCATTCGGCAATGAGCAAGTCGGCCTCGCGGGCGAACGAGACGAGGTGGTGCCCTGGGCTGGCGTCGCCCGTGTACACAACCGTCTTGCCCTCCGCGTGCAAGCGGAACGCCAGCGATTCCGGCGTGTGGTCCGACGGCGCGGCGTCAACCGTCCAGCCGGGGCCCGCGAACTGTCCGCGTGTTATGTCCACTTCGCGGAGTTCGTACAGAGACGGCCGCGCCCATGGGTTCAAATCCACCATCGCGCGCATCCAGCCCAGATACGCCGACGACGCGATCACATGCAGCGGCCGCGTCCGGCGCATCAGGGCGAAGGCCTGGAGCATGGGAATCAGGTCGGCGCAGTGGTCCGAATGCGAATGCGTGAACAGCACGTACTCCAATGCGCCCACATCCACGCCCGCCCGCAGCAGCCGGTGCAGCGTGCCCGAGCCTGCGTCACACAGCAGCGGGCACTCGCCCACGCGCACCAGCAGGCCAGGCGGAACGCGGCGCGGGTTTGGATACCCCGTCCCCGACCCCAGCACGATGATCTCCATGCAGCCCCTCACCGAAAAGAACGAGACTGGGCGGCCCCGCCGGAACCGCCCAGAGCCTCGCTAGATGCGCACCATGACCTTGCCGTCCTGGCGGCTCGTGGACTGCCGAATGGCGTCCACAACGTTCGCCAGGTCGTAGCGGGCCGTGATAATCTGCGTCATGTCTATCAGCCCCGACGCCATCAATCGGATGACGTTCGGGAACGTGCCGTTGCCCGAATGCCCTTGCGCGCCGAAGACCTGGGCGTGGTGAGTCTGGAAATGCTCCAGGTACATCGGGACTCGCTCGGCGGCGCGCCCAATCTGGACGATACGGGCATTCACCGCCATAGACGCTTCCATCTCCGGGACGGTCTTGGAGGGAGCGCCGGCCGCTTCCACGTGCATGTCGGCCCCCTCGCCGCCCGTGAGTTCCATCACTACCTCGCTCGGCTTGACCGCCCGCGGGTCGTACACGTAGTCGGCGCCAACTTTCTTGGCCAGTTCGCGGCGGGCCTCCGAGACCTCAAAGGCGATGACCTTCGCCGCGCCTGCCGCCTTGCAGAGGGCAATGGAAGCCAGGCCGATAGGCCCCGCGCCGTACACCGCCACATAGGCCCCAGGCTTGAACCCGCCCGCCCGCGCGAAGATGCCATTGTACGCCACCGAGGTAGGCTCCACCAGCGCCCCGGCTTCAAAGATCTTGTCGTCATCGTACCGCTCGCGCAGAGCGTTCAGTTTCCAGCAGTACTTCGCCCCAACCGCGATGTACTCGGCGAACGCCCCGTCAATGGTGAACCCGATCTCCTCCAGATTCTTGCACTGGTTGGGATAGCCATCCCGGCACGGTCGGCAGTGCCCGCACCAGATCATCTCCTCGGCGGTAACGAAATCGCCCTTGACGAGGTCCTTGACGGCGCTGCCCACTTCCACAATCTCGCCCGAGAACTCGTGGCCGAGGATGCTGGGAAACTTGGTCAGGCCCGGATACAGGATATAGTTGTCCGCGTCGGTCTCGTAGAAATGCATGTCGGACCCGCACACGCCGCACGCCCGCACGCGGATGAGCACCTGGTCGGGCGCGATCTCGGGCTTCGGGACTTCCTTGACGGCGAGTTTCGGGTTGCGCCACACGGCGTTACCGGTGATCGCCTTCCCTGTTGCCTTCTCAAACTCGGAGAGCGGATACCCTGGCCGGGGTTGCCAATCTGCAGTAAGCACGAGTCCCTTCATCTTGAACCATCCTCCTTGTTGGTTTGGAATCTAGCACGGACGGGACTACGCAACGCTCACGCGCGCTGCACACGTTTGCATTGACAGTATAGCACGGGCCTGCCCATTTGTCAAGAAAATCACTTGCCCAACGAAAACAGGCGAGGATGCGATCTCCTCGCCTGTTGAACCGGCCTAGCCTGTCGTGGGGGCTAATCGGCCCTGGCCCCTCCGACTGCCGCCAGCATCTCGGCGACCGCCAACAGCAGCGCCAGCCCCACCAGAAGCGCGCGCCCCAGTCCGCCCACCGGGCGATACGGCTCAAACCGCTGGGCGAGCAACAACGCCGCCCCAACCTGCGCCATGCCGAAAACCGCCGTGAGCGCCAAAGTCCGGAGAGATGTCGTGCGCCACGTTCTCATGGAAGACCTCCATCGCCGTATCTACCACCATAAACGCCGCACAACGGCTTGGAGTTCCGCCCCCGGCGCAGGAGTTCACAAACTTTTCACCGCTGGGGAACCCGGCGCAGGAAAAAGCGCCCTTTCGGGCGCTGTGGAAACGCTTGGCTACTTGTTGGCCCGTCCCTTGGACGGAATGACGGGCTTGATTCCCATGTAGATTTGCTTGCCGGCGAGCGTCGCCAGGATGGCCTCCGGCGTCCTTCTGCCGATGATCTTGTGGAGTTCCACCGGCGTGAGCGGCGTGTTGTCGTTGGCCAGGAAGATGCGGAAGGCCGCTTCGGCCAGGGGCGTGTACTCGGTGATGTAGGTCGGCTTCTGGCTGCAACAGGTGCGCAGGCTGTGCCACAAGCCGTCCACGCGGGTGATCTCCGCCGTGTCCGGGTCAATCCAATCTATCTCCCCCACGGACCCCAGCGGCGGATATTTCTGCCGGCAGTCGTCGCACAGGCGACTGTGCAGGACAACCCGGAAGTTGGAGCCCTTCTCAGTCCACCAATCAAAATCTATGTGGAACTTGGTTTCAAGCGTAGGCTTCACCCAAGGGGTCATGCTACCGCTCCCTAGCGCATACGGATTTTGGTCGGATCAAGGGCCCAGTAGCCATTGCCCTCGTCCACAAAACACGGGTTGACCGACAATTCATAGAAGATCGGCCCCGGCGGGCAGCGGCGGATGAGGTTGAACGCCGCGTACACGGTCTTCGCATGCACCCGCGGGCCCAGTTTCGCCAGTTCGGGGAACAGTTCCAACAAGATGTCCAGCACCGGCCGCCCCCGCTCCTGCTCCGCGATCCACAGTTCATTCAGGGCCGGCGACTCCTCTTCGGCCACCAGCATAGCCTCGTCGTACTCGCAACTGATGGGGTACTTCGTCATCTGGAATGTCAGTTTGCCGGCGTCGGCGCGGGCCACCCTGACCCATTCTCGCCTCATGCGGCGCGGCTCAAAGTCCACAATGATCTCCGAAGGGCTACCGGTCTTCTGCAGCCAGATGAGCGCGCCTGCCGGAATCTCGTTCTGCAGGTACCAGTCGCGCAGGCCGAATACGTACCCGCCCGCCGGCACAACCCAGCCGTTCATCGCCTCCCCGTTCTGGCCGTTGACCAGCCGCACAGGCACGATGGCGCCAGGCCCGTCGGGGAAGAACCCCCGCGTGCGCGGCGTCAGCGGCAGCGTGCCCGCCTTTCGGTGCGGCGCAATCAGCACAAACGAGACCTTATCCCCCGGCTTGCGCTTCTCCGCAGGGCCAGCCGAAAGGTCGCTGACCTCGTCGTCAATCTCGCCCTCAACCTGGTGCAAGACCGCGCTGATGTTCTTGCGGTTGAAGGCGATGGGCGTGTACGCCAGCCACACGGGCGTGCTCAGAACCTCGGGCGGGAGGAGTCGCCGCAGATACCAAGCCGGCT
Source organism: Chloroflexota bacterium (assembly GCA_014360805.1). Lineage (NCBI taxonomy): Bacteria > Bacillati > Chloroflexota > Chloroflexota bacterium. The sequence continues at coordinate 16,476 of JACIWU010000032.1, read as the reverse complement.
CCTTGGCCGTGCCCAGGTTCATGAACCGCTCGTCGGCCCGAAGCGCCACATCCAGCGCAAACCGCCGGACCTCGGCAGGTATCTCCGCAGGTAGGTCCACTTCCTTGAGAATCTCATCCGAACCCACGGGCCGATTGTCGAGTTCAATCATCGCCTCGGCCAGATTCAGGTATCCGATGTGAATATCGGGCATCAGTTCGCGCAGAAACCAATGCCCGTCCAACTGGACGAAGCCGAGTGCGGCGACCTGCGCGAGTTTGTCGGTAATCGCGCTCTCCAGGACCGCCTTATGTTCCTGGTAAATCTGCTTCGGCGACGAGCCTTGGAGGAGTTGCGCAATGTCCACGTTCAACTTGTGGGGAAAATCCAACTCCGACGGGAACTCGCGGACTTTGCCCTCGCCTTCTATCTCAATCTGGATGACCTTGAAGGGCGGGTAGGCCGGATTCACGCCATCCCGAATGCCGGCCACCTTCCCGACAGCGAAATCCAGTGCGGGAAAAACGAGCGTCTGCCCCACGCTGTAGGACTTCTTCGGCTGATACGCCTCTCCGCGGGCAAGCCTCGCCTGGACCGCCTTGGTCTGCATCGCCAGGCGCTGGCCTACCAGCGCGAGCGCCAGGTCCTTCGTCGCGCAGGGTTTGCCCTGCTGGTGGAGCCACTCGTACAGGAACGCGACATCATCATCCGTGATGAGGAAATCTTTCGTCCATTCGGCAGACTGATCCGGTTTCTGGCGAACCAAGATGAACCTCCGTTGCAGATGCTACACGACTCCAAAAGATTATATTCTGATTGTGCAAAATGACAAGTTGCGCTCAATGGCCGCAGTGTATACCTCGCGGTGGAAATTGGTCAGACCGATCAGCGGCAGCATGAAATGCGTAGAGTGTAGGGCAGGTTTCCACACCTGCCCCCTGCTTCCGGCGGCTATGGAAAGCCGCCCTACGCGTTTTGGTGTTGCGCCACCAGCCTATTGCGAGCGTAGGGGCAGGTTTCCATACCTGCCCCCTGCTTCTTTCGGAAGTGCGTCGCACCTGTGCCTATAGCGCGACCGACAAGCTTTGGAACCAAGTCTCAAGGGCATCGTCAAATGGGTGGGAAGGTTTGCTACCCCGCACCGCCTGTAGTATACTTTCGCGCGATCAGCCACAGTCTCGCAGATATAGGCTCGGAGTCCGGTGTATGCTGCAAAGGGCTTCTTTCCGCTACACGCTGGCGCTGTATGTTCTGGACATGGTCGCCACATTTGGCTCCCTGTATGCGGCCCTGCTGGCACGGCGCGCGTGGCCTCTGGGAAAACCCTTTCTGGAGCAGTACGGCGGCCTCGGCCCCGCCATTTTCGCCATCGCGTTTGTCGCGTGGACCCTGGCCTTCATGGTTTCGGGAGCCTACGACCCACGCCGCATCCTGCGCGCCGAGCGGGAGATCACGCGCGTGCTGGGCGCCGTCGCCATCGCATCCCTCCTCTTCGCCGGCGCTCTTTACTTCTCATACCGGTCTGTGTCTCGCCTACTTGTGGTCTATTTCATCCTGCTGGACTCCCTCGCGCTAATCACCATCCGGCTGCTGCTCCGCATCGTATGGCGGAACTTCGGCGTGCGACGGCTTCCCGCGTCGCGGATCCTCATCATTGGGGCGGGCGCCCTGGGCCAGGATATCGCCAACTCGTTCCTCCAGCACCAGTGGATGGGGCTGGAAACCGTGGGCTTCCTGGACGATGACCCGGCCAAGCAGGGCGAACGCATCGGCGGCGTGCGGGTGCTGGGCACCCTTCCGGACGCGCCCAGGGTCGTCGCCGAGAATCGCATCACGGACGTGGTGTTCGCGCTGCCGCTGCGCGCGCACCGAGAGATGGCCAACCTCGTCGCGCGTTTGGAGGAACTCCCCGTCAACATCAAGGTGGCGCCCGACCTGGGGCCGCTGGTCTTCTACCGCACCACGGTGGAAACCTTCGGCGACATCCCTCTCATCGGACTCAAGGAGCCGGTCATCCGCCCCCATCAGCGCGTGCTGAAGCGCATGATGGACATCGGCATCTCGGCGGTGGCGCTTGTGGTCTCGGCCCCGATATGGCCGGCCATCGCGCTGGCGATCAAACTGGATTCGCCGGGGCCGGTCATTTTCCGCCAGCAGCGCGTGGGCGAGGGCGGCAAACTGTTCACCATGTACAAGTTTCGCACCATGCACGTCGGCGCAGAGAAGATGGAACCAGACCTGGTAGAGGCTGCCATTTCCGCGGGCCCTCGGCACTTCAAATCGCCCGATGACCCTCGCGTAACGCGCGTGGGACGATTCCTGCGGCGCACGAGCCTGGACGAGTTGCCGCAGTTGTGGAACGTGCTGAAGGGCGACATGAGCCTGGTGGGCCCCAGGCCGGAACTGCCCGCCTTCGTGGAGCGCTACGAGCCCTGGCAGCGCAAGCGGTTCGGAGTGCCCCAGGGCCTCACGGGCTGGTGGCAGGTGCACGGCCGCAGCGACAAGCCCATGTACTGGCACACCGAGGATGACCTCTACTACATCCAGAACTACTCCCTCCTGCTGGATCTCAGAATCCTGCTCCTGACGGCGCTGTCCGTGATCCGCGGCAGGGGCGCTTACTAGGCCCGTCCCACCCGTAGGACACCCCCGCGCCGGCATTCACGGCACCTTTACCCCCTCTGGTACCATTTTCCCATTCTCGCCTCCTCCTATACCCCCTATACTGGGCGTAGAGTCCATACTCGGTAGGAGGCTTGGCATCCATGAACCTAGCACCGACAAGGCGCTTGACGCTGCAGCAGCGCGCCGTGGGCGTTCTTGTTGTATGTGCTCTGCTCATCCTAGCACCAGGCACTGCCCTGGCGCAGCAACCCCCGTATATTCCCCCCATGCCCCAGGAGCAAGCCCAGACTCCAGACGTGCCCGACAGAACAGGCGAAATGAGCATTGCGCTTCGGGCCGACGCGCCGCAGATCACCGAGGACGATGGCGGCTACCAGCAAGTCTCCCTGGACGGTTTTGACTATGTGAGCATCGCGGGTGCGCCGCGCCTGCCGGTGCAACATGTGGAAGTGCAGTTGCCCGCCGGAGTGCGCCTGTCGCAGTACAGCCTGCAAGACGTTGTGGCAGAGGCGATTCCGGGCACATACAACATTGCCCAGGTGGCCCCCGAGGCCGAAAGCGAGGGCGGAGTCCAGGCCCCCATTCTGTTTGAACCGCCCGCATCCCAGGTATTCCCCGAGTCGCCGGTGGAGGTGAGCGCCATCCAGCAACGCGGGGATGCCCAGGTCATCACCTTCCGCTTCTACCCGCTCCAGTACGACCTGGCCACGCATACGCTCACCCTCACCCGCAGTGCGCGGCTGTCGGTGCGCTACCAGCGCATCGGCCGACAGCCAGACCGGGGCGGCATCAGGCCGTCGGAGCCAGCGGGCGCGCCTGCCGGCGTCAACACGCAGTCCACGTGCAGCCCGGGCTACGCCATCGCCGTGCGCAGCGACCTGGCCCAGGCCGCCAGCATCCTCAACTTCAAGCGCCACAAGGAATCGGAAGGCTTCACCGTGTACCTGGTGTCGCCCGAGGACTGGGCCAACTACACCGGCAAGGACGGCGCCGACAAGTTTCGGGCTTTCCTCCAGGCCAAGTGGCGCGACTGGAACTTGCAGTATCTTCTCATCATCGGCAGCGCCTCGTCCATCCCGATGAAGACGCTGTACCCGTCCAACACCGATCACACCGGCACGTGGGCCACGCCATCCGACATGTACTACGCCGACCTCACCGGCGACTGGGACAAGGACAGAGACGGGTTCCCCGGCGAGTTCAGAGACGACGCCATAGACTTCGGGGCCGAGTTGCTGGTGGGCCGCATCCCCTTTGACACCGAGAACTACATCAGCACCGTGCTGGAGCGCACCATCGCCTACGAGACGACCTACGGCGACTGGCGGAAGCGCGCACTGCTGGCGATGGCCATCCTGGACTATCAGTCCAACGGCGGCCCACAGACCGACGGCGCGTACCTGGGCGAATCCATGCTGGGCTACCTGTCCAAGGCTGGCTTCAGCACCTGGCGCATGTACGAGGAAGACGGCAACGGCACGAAACTGCCTCACGACGCCGCGCTGGATCGCGACACACTAGCCGCGAACTGGGCAAGCGGATATGGATTCGTCTCGTGGTGGGGGCACGGCAGCACCACCGGCGCGTACCGCACCCTGTGGACCGGCGCCCAGACCGTCCGCAAGCCTTTCGCCGACATCTACCACCTGAACTCGCTGGCCACCGACAACCCGCCCATCGTGTTCCAGAACGCGTGCTCCAACGGCGCTCCGCAGACCTACAGCCTGGCGGCCCAGGTGCTGCGCTACGGGGCCATCGCCACCGTCGCGCCCACGGCGATCACCTGGTACCGAACGGGCTGGCGGTCTCCTGCCGACGGGGGCAGCGCAACCCTGGCCTACTACTTCGGGGATGAATTGGTGAGCAAGGAGCAGACGGTCGGCCAGGCGCTGGCCCGCGCCCGCGAGACGCACGCCGCCCGCTACCTCTCCTCGCCCGGGCAGCAGCAGACCGTCCTCGCGTTCGCCCTCTACGGCGACCCGTCGCTCCAGATGAAGCCTCGCCCGCGACAACAAACCATCCAGATCGCCGTCAAGGAGGGGTGGAACCTGCTGGCGATGCCCGCGATGGAGCAACCGCTCCCACTGCCCAATGCGCTGTCATCCATCGCCGGCGCGTGGGAGGAAGTCCACGCCTACGATCCCCTGGACGCGCAGCAGCCCTGGAAGACGTTCTTCGCCAACACGCCGCCGCAGGCGAACACGCTCCGCCAACTGAATTCCTTGCAGGGCTTCTGGCTCCGGGCCAATGCAGCCGCCACTCTGACGCTCAACGTGCCGGTGCCCTTGACCGCGTCCAGCCAGGCCGTTGACATCCATCCGGGGTGGAACCTGGTCGGGTTCCCGGGCGATGCCCCCATGGCCGCCGAAGACGCGCTGCAAAGCATCGCCTGGGCGGTAGAATCCGTGTTCGCGCTGGACAACGACGCCGAGAGCGCGTGGCTCAGTTACAGCCCTTCCGCCCCCGCAGAGGCCAACACCCTTCGGACTCTGGAACCCGGGCGCGGGTATTGGATCTACGCCACGGCGGCCGCAACCTGGCAGGTTCCGTGATTCCAAAGACGCCGCAGAAAATCAAGCAGCCCTCCAAGAGGAGGGCTGCTTGTTTGTGTGTTACCGGTGCGGCGGGCCTGTCCGATCAGCGGTTGCCGAGCAGCACACCCAACCCCATGCGGCTTGCGTCTTCCTCGCCAGGGTTCCACATCGGATAGGCGTCAATGCGCGGGTGGCTGGTCAACTGCACCGGCGTGCCCGTGCCCGTGATGTCCACCACGTACAGGTTCCAGTTCTCATCTCGCTTGGACTGGAACACAACCCGACCGCTATTGCAGTCCCAGGCTGGCGCTTCGTCCGCAGCAGGGTGATCCGTTACGCGAACCTCGGTGCCCGATGCAATCTCGGCCACGTAGATGTCGTTACGGCCGTTTCTGTCAGACTGGTACGCAAGGTAGCGGCTGTCGGGCGACCACACGGCGTTCAGGTTGTTACCCGCCCCGCTCACTTTGACGGCCGCGCCACCCTCGGCAGGCATCACGTACACATTCCACTGCCCCTCGCGGTTTGAGCGGAAGGCGATGTACCGCCCATCCGGCGAGTACGCAGGGTCTGTCTCGTCGCTGCGCTCGCTTGTGAGTTGAACTAGGTCCGTGCCCGTGATGTCCACCCGATAGAGATCCCAGTTGCCGTTGCGGTTGGACTGGAAGACCACATGGAACCCATCTGGAGACCAGAACGGATCTTCATCAGCCGCCGGGTCATACGTGAGCCGCGTCTGACCGTTCCCGCTCTCGTCCATGATGTAAATCTCCCAGTTCCCATCCCTGTCCGACTGGAAGGCGATCTGCGAGGACCCGCAATCGGCCGTCCACACGGGATCTGTGTTGTTGCCAGCGTTGGCGGTGAGTTGCAGCCGATCCTGGCCGAAAGCGCCTATCCGGTAGATGTTCCAGACGCCTTGTCGGTTGGACTGGAACGCGATCCATGAACCATCCGCCGAACGCGCTGGCGCGATGTCCACGCCGGCATCATTCGTCAGGCGGATCACGTTGTTTCCCGCGATGTCCATGCGGTACAGTTCCCAGTTGCCATCGCGGTTGCTGAGGAACGTGATCCAGTCCACGCAGGCGCACAGCCCCTGCGGCGCAAACTGGGTTACGCGAACGCTGTACCCGTTGTTGCACTGGAGCAGGTGCACGTTCTTGGCGTAAATCTTCACGAAGTACACGCCAGTGGCAGGTGCGGTGAATACGATCTTGGACGCTTTGCCGTCGGCGTCGTCATTCGTGGCCAGCAGCGTCATGTCGGGGCCGTAGAGCGCGATCACCGTGTCCACGCCGCCGAACAGCCCGAACGTCTCAATCACATACTCGTTGCCCGCCGTCGCGTTGAAGCGGATCCAGTCCACATCATTCTTGTAGTGGAAGTTGTGAGTTTGTGGCGACCCGTCCACGGGAATCGCCTTCGCTTGAGTTGCGGAGTTGTCCGTCTCATAGGGGTCAGGGACAATTCCCGGACACTCCGGGGTGGCTGTAGGCGTCTGTGTGGCCGTCGCCGTGTGTGTGGGTGCTGCGGTCGGCGTAGGCGCAGGGTCGGTGCCTATGGGCTTCGTCGGCGTCGCCGTCGGCGTGTTCGTCGCGGTGCTCGTCGGCGTCGCTGTCGGCGTGTTCGTCGCGGCGCTCGTCGGCGTCGCTGTCGGCGTGTTCGTCGCAGTGCCCGTCGGCGTCGCCGTCGGCGTGTTCGTCGCGGTGCTCGTCGGCGTCGCTGTCGGCGTGTTCGTCGCGGTGCTCGTCGGCGTCGCTGTCGGCGTGTTCGTCGCAGTGCCCGTCGGCGTCGCTGTCGGCGTGTTCGTCGCAGTGCCCGTCGGCGTCGCCGTCGGCGTGTTCGTCGCGGTGCTCGTCGGCGTGGGGGTAGCCGTGCTCGGGCAAGGCCCATGGCTCAGGTTGAACTGTCCCGACCAACTCGCGTAAATCGTGGCCGTTGCCGACACCACCTGCGAATCCAGGTGCAGCGTCGTGGCGTAATGCGCGGTGCCGCCTGTGAACTTCCACAGGGGTACGGTTTCAACGGAGCCATCAGCCCAACGCACCTCAATGGATGCAGGTGCATCAGCCTCGTCCGCCACTTGGGTGATGACGAAGTGCCACTCGGAGTCATCGCACTCGTGATCGGTGAGCGCCTTTGCCGAGATGACTTTCGTGTCGGCTACGCCGAATGCATTGACGGCCGCCTCCGCAACCTGCGGCTCGCTCACGACACCCAAGGGGAGCAGAACCGCCAGTATCAGCAGTGCTACTCCAGTAAAGTGAGCGTACTGTCTTATTGTCATCGCAGTGTCCCTTCTGATGATGCAATAGGATTCTGAACGGTTTGTGCTTGTTCAGTCGTGCATAGCATACCACCTTACATGAATCCTTGATATGACCCATGTCATGTTTCATGGAAGACATTGTGAACCAATGCAAGCAAGAAACGTAGCAGGCCGCGGGGATAACAAAAACGCGGGGCCCTGCGAAGGGCCCCGCGTTCAGGGGAAGCAGATTCCGGACTGCCCTAATGACCTATCGGGATGTGCACGCGATTCCTGTAGAGTCGCCCGATACCCATGCGGCTCCCGTCCTCCGACGGCGGATTCCACATCGGGTACGCATCCACGTGCGGGTCATCGGTCAGCCGCACCAGCGCGCTCGTGTCCAGGATGTCGGTCATGTAGAGTTCCCAGTTCCCGTCGCGATTCGTGTGGAACACGATATGCTGGCTGTCGCAAGACCAGGTCGGCGCTTCGTCTGTGGCCGCATTGTCCGTAACGCGCGTCTCCAGCAGCGTCAGGATGTTCACCGCGTAGATTTCGCTCTGCCCGTCGCGGTCGGACTGGTACGCGAGCCACTGGCTGTCGGGCGACCACACCGCATTGAGATTGTTGCCCGCGCCGCTGACCTTGACCGCATCGCCGCCCGCCGCCGGCATCACGTAGGTGTGCCACTCGCCATCGCGGTTGGAGCGGAAGGCGATGTACTGCCCGTCCGGCGACCACACGGGGTCAACCTCGTCCGCCGGGTCATTGGTCAACTGGATCAAGTCCGTGCCCGTTACATCCACCACGTAGATGTCCCAGTTGCCGTTGCGCCCGGACTGGAAGGCGATGTACATGCCGTCCGGCGACCAGAACGGATCCTCATCCGGGGCGGGGTCATCGGTCAGGCGCATCTGCCCGTTCCCGTTGCCGTCCATGATGTAGATTTCCCAGTTCCCATCGCGGTCGGACTGGAACGCAATCTGCTCGCTTCCGCACGGCGTTGACCACATCGGGTCCAAGTTGTTGCCCGCGTTGGCCGTCAGTTGCGTCAGGTTCTCCCCGAGCGCATCCACCTTGTAGATGTCCCACAGGCCATTGCGGTTCGTCTGGAAGGCGATCCAGACCGCGTCCGAGGAGCGAGTCGGCGCCATGTCTATCGCCGGGTCATTGGTCAGGCGTACAGGCGCGCCGCCCGCCGCATCCAGCCGGTACAGTTCCCAGTTGCCGTCGCGGTCGCTGTGGAACACGATCCACTCTGGGCACGGGCACTCCAACTGCTGCTTGAACTCCTCCACCTTGACCTTGTACTGGTTCTCGCAGCCACACAGTTCGGGATACTTGGGCCGTATCTTGACGTAGTACGTGCCCGAAGTTTCGGCGATCCAGGCGATCTGCGAGCCTTTGCCTCCGCCAAAGTCGTCGTTCGTGGCCAGCAACGTCATGTCAGGCCCGTACAGTTCAATGATGGTGTCCACAAGACGCGACAGGTCAAAGGTCGTGATGACGTACTCGTTGCCCGCCGTCGCGTTGAACTTGATCCAGTCCACGTCAGGCTCCTCGTGGAGACTGTGCAGTTGCGGCGTCCCGTCCACGGAGATGAACTTGGCCTGGCCGCTGGTGTTGTCCACCTCATAGGCGTCCGGCGGCTCAGGCGGACGAGTCGCGGTAACCGTGTCTTCCACGCCGATGGTAACCGGCCCGTTGCAATTCTCGGCGGTAACGCGGGCGCGCAGGCGAGTTACCGTGCCCGCAGGAACCGTGTCCCACAGGGCGTTGAAACTCACCGCCACCATCACGCTGCGGCTTTCGCCCGCCGGCAGGTCGCCCACATTCCAGACATACGGCAGAATGTCGGCGATGTACCCCGCGCCTTCTACCGCCTCTATCGTGATGACGATGTCCTGGAAACTGCCGCAGGTGCCGGTGTTCGTTACGGTGAGGTAGAAGGTTGCGTTCAGGTCGCAGACCTCAATATCCGCGTCAAACGCCACCTCCAGTTCGCCGTTGCACCCGTGCAGTTCAAACGACAGCGTGTCGTATGCCGTGCAGCCGCTAGCGTCCGTAACCTTCACGCGAACGATGTAGGACCCCGCATCGGGGAAGACCCGACATGGGCTCTGGCCGTTGTAGTCGTCGTACTCGCCGTCGTTGTCCAGATCCCACTCGTAGGTATAAGGGGCCGCGCCGCCGGTGGCCACCGCCGTGAAGCAGGCTTCGCCCGTGCAGTCCGGCAGCGAGACGATCTCCGCCTCTACGGCCAGTTCGTCGTTGATGGCGTAGGTCGTGCTTGCCTGATCCATGCAGTCGTTGTTGTCAAACAGGCGCACGGCCACCGTGCCGGCCTTGGCATGACCGGTGATGGTGATGACCGTCTGCCGCGGGAACTCGCTGTACACGCCGTCGCCGTTGACATCCCAGGCGAAGTAGTACGGAGGCTCGCCGCCGGAGACCCGCGTTACGGTGAAGACGGCGGTACCCTCGCATTGATCCACGCTCTTGGTCAGGACAATCTGCGGCGGCGGCACGTACACCACCGGCGCAGGCTCCGAGACGTCTTCGCACTGATTGTTGTCCACCACGACCACATGGTAGGTGCCTGCGGCAGTGGCGAGATACGTGTCCGTGGTCAGCGATGTCGGGCCGTGAGTGGCCACGAGGACGTCATTGCGATACCAGAAGTACGTGAAGTTCGCCTCGCCGCCGCTCAATGTCGCCGTCAGCAGCACCGACGACACGTTGCAGTTCAACTCCCCGCCCGTCGGCGTTACCGATACCTCCGGATCCGGCACCGAGGTAACCTCCACCTCGTTGGAGTCATCCGTGCACCCGTTGTGGTCCGTAACCACCACGCTGTATGTCCCCGCCGACGTCGCGCTGTACGTGCTGGAAGTCGCTCCGCTGATGGCCGCCCCATCCTTGTACCACTGGTACGTGTACGGCCCTTCGCCGCCCGTTACGCTCGCCGTCAGGAGAACCGAACTCACGTCGCAGTTCAACTCCCCACCCGTCGGCGTTACGCTCACCTCCGGGTCAGGCACCGACACCACTACCACATCCGCCGACGTGTCCGTGCACCCGTTGTGGTCCGTAACCACGACTTTGTACGTCCCGGCGCTCGTGGCGTTGTACGTGCTATTGGTGGCTCCGCTGATGGCCACCCCATCCTTGTACCACTGGTACGTGTACGGCCCTTCGCCGCCCGTTACGCTCGCCGTCAGGAGCACCGACGACACGTTGCAGTTCAACTCCCCGCCCGTCGGCGTTACCCAAACCTCCGGGTCGGGCACCGAGGTTACCTCCACCTCGTTGGAGTCGTCCGTGCACCCGTTGTGGTCCGTAACCACGACCTTGTACGTCCCAGCCGACGTGGCGTTGTACGTGCTGTTCGTCGCACCGCTGATGGCCGCCCCGTCCTTGTACCACTGGTACGTGTACGGCCCTTCGCCTCCCGTTACGCTCGCCGTCAGGAGCACCGAACTCACGTCGCAGTTCAACTCCCCACCCGTCGGCGTTACGCTCACCTCCGGGTCGGGCACCGAGGTTACCACCACATCCGCCGACGTGTCCGTGCACCCGTTGTGGTCCGTAACGACCACGCTGTAGGTCCCGGCGCTCGTGGCGTTGTACGTGTCATTGGTCGCACCGCTGATGGCCGCCCCGTCCTTGTACCACTGGTACGTGAACGGCCCTTCGCCTCCCGTTACGCTCGCCGTGAGGAGCACCGAACTCACGTCGCAGTTCAACTCCCCACCCGTCGGCGTTACCGACACCTCCGGGTCAGGCACCGAGGTTACCACCGAATCGTTGGACTTCACATCGCAATATGGCCCATCACCTACCCGAACGTAGTACGTCCCGGCGCTCGTCGCGCTGTACGTGCTGCCCGTGGCTCCGCTGATGGCCGCCCCATCCTTGTACCACTGGTACGTGTACGGCCCCACTCCACCACTGACATTCGCTGTCAGCAGCACCGACGAGACGTTGCAGTTCAACTCACCCGACGTCGGCGTTACGCTCACCGTCGGGCAAACGCGCCGGTTCTTGAAGTCCACCGTCCAACTGCATTGCGCGGGTGGACAGTTCGGATCCTGCCGATCCGGCTCAACCTCCTGCCCCGCCGATGTCCCGCTCGGCGGACACGTCAGGTTGATCTCCTTGTAGTAGTACCCCACATACTGCCATCCCGCTCGCTGCTCCTCCACCACCCACAGCGCCTGATTGCACTGCGTGATGCCCGTGAACGAGTAGTACCCATTCTCATCCGTCGTCGTGCTGTACAGGTTCGCGCCGCCCACCGTCTTCCGAATGTAGATGTTCCACCCTTCTATCGGTTCCATGGTGTCGGCATCGTACTTGTGCCCTGAAACCTGCACGCCGTAGTCGTACCCGATCTCCACCTCATTGGAATCGTCCCAGCAACCGTTCACATCCGTTACGCGAACCTTGTACGTCCCGGCCGACTTCACCGTGTACGTGCCACCCGTCGCACCGCTGATGGCCACCCCGTTCTTGTACCACTGATATGTGAACGGCCCTTCGCCACCCGTTACGCTCGCCGTCAGCAGCAATTGCCGCACCGTGCATGTCAAGGTACCGCTCGTGGGCGTTACGCTCACATCCGGGTCCGGCACCGAGGTAACCTCAGCCTCGTTGGACATGTCCTCGCAGCCGTACTTGTCCACCACCTTGACCTTGTAGGTGCCAACGCTTGTGGCCGTGTAGGTGCTTCCCGTCGCTCCACTGATGGCCGCCCCGTCCTTGTACCACTGGTACGTGAAGGGCGCGGTCCCGCCCGTAACATTCGCCGTCAGCAGAACGGAGGAGGTGTTGCAGTTCAGTTCGCCGCCGTTGATGGTAACCTCCACATCGCACGGCGGGCAGATCACAAAGACGATCTGCTGAGACCACAGAACGCCCGTCCCAGGATGGCCGGGGATTTGCGCGGCCCAAAAGATGTAATTTCCGGCCTGGGAAACGGGTACGGTGATCGTAGTAGACTCACCGGAAGCCAGAGGCCCAAGTGTGCCGCTGGCGACCGCCGTGCCGTTCTTAGGATCGCCCGACGCAGAATAGTAGAGTTTCCACTGAGTGGCAGACAGCATATCGCCGCTGCCGTCGTTCTTGATGGTAGCCCAAACCACCTCGCAGTCGTTGCCCTGGTCAATGAACACCAGGGAACTCCGGTCCCACCAGTTCTTGGTCGCCTGGGCCGTTACTTTCCCCGGCGTCTGCTTCGCCATGATGAGGCGTTGGCATCCCTCGCGGAACCAGTTAAGCCCCGCGGGAATGACGTAGGACACCTCCGCCGTGATGGTGTCCTGGCCCGACCCGCCCGGGTTCGTGTAGGTGAAGGAGGCCTTGCCCGAGCCTGCGCTCCCCGTCGTGCTGGAGCCACTGGCGATGGTTGCTCCATCACGCTTCACGGTGAAGTTCACCACGTAGCCATCCATCAGAGCGCCGGTCTCGTCCTTCAGTTCGGCCGTAACGGTGTGCGTAGTGGCCTGGGGAAGGTAGTTCGTCGCCGAGGAAGGCGTCAACGTCAGCGTGGTTGGGGTATGAGGCACTGACTGATTCTGCGCGGCCTCAATGATGTCCCACGCTTCGCCCTTGATCGTGCCGTTTCCCGTATCCGGGAAGTTGCAGCCATCGGTGAAGTGCCAGATGGCCAGTTGCACCGCCGATGCCCGATCCTTCGCGGTGCTCAGATCGCTCGGCTGCCCGGGCACGGTCGGGTAGAAGTTGTTGAGAATCCACACAACTCGCCCGTCCACCAGGTTCGGCCCCTGCTGATACGTCTGGTTGTAACAGATGCTGTGATTCGTATCAATGCAGTAGACCTCGCTCACGGCACCCTCTATGGTCGCATTGAACGTGCCTGCCCAGTAATTTCCAGACAGGCAGTCCACATAGAGCGCCTGCCCCGTCTTGGTGCCGGTTGGCGTCGCCGTGGATGCTCGCAGGGCCAAAGGCACCGCGACCGCAGCAATGGCGGCTAACGTAACAATCAGAAGAATGCCTCGGGAAATGTGGAACCTCTTGCTCACCATGCCGTCTCCTCCTCATGCATGTGAATCAAAACGACAGATCATGAACGGAGGGAGGTCGGCCTGCAAGCAGAAACTCCTAGATAAGACAAACCGAACCACCTCTGTTCCTTTTGGGGGGGAATGAGTGGCTTCCGCAATCCTACCTTATCACTCACATTCTAAACGGATTGCAAACCCTTGTCTATAGGTTTGCGCCTGTTTACGCAAACTCTAACCATTTTCAAACTATTCTCCAACCGAAATCTATCCCTAAAGGCCGATGGATCGCGTACAATGGCAATGTACTTCTCACAAGGGTTGTGCCTGTGATACCGCCCAGGGCTACCATCTGCGTGTTTGCTCCGTCGGAGGGAGCGGCTTCCCGTTTCAGCGAAGCCTTGGCTCCCTTCTTCGGCCTGCGCTGGACATCTGCCGCGGATGAGATTTCGCACGACGACGACCTGATCCTCGTCGCTGGCTGGCGGAAGGACGACGGCGCAGCGTGCAGGGCCGCTCGGGCGCAGACGAGCATCCCCATCATCCTCATCACCTACGACGCCACGAGTCGGGCCGTCGTAGAGGGCCTGCAGGCCGGGGCCGACGTGGTAGTTCCGGCCGACATCCAACCGAGCGAACTGCAAGCGCGCATCCGCGCCATGATCCGCCGCAACCGGATGCCCTCCAGCGCCGACGGTTTCCGCATCCTTCGGCTTTCCGACTCCACCTCCTAGCCCAGCCCATGCCTTTCGCCCGCGTGTTTTCTGACCGCCAGCGCTCCCGTCTCCCTTCCGCCGGACTTTGCCAGCCGCGCCGATTGCCTTATAATGTTTGTAGGAAAAACATTCGGTTACGGAGGTCTGTGTGGCCGGCGAAACGCTGTGGACACAGGGATTGGCCAAAACCCGACAGAGCATCTTCACCCGCGTCGGCGCGCTGCTGCGCGGCGGCGACATCACCGCCGACCTGTGGGAAGAACTGGAGGCGCTGCTCATCCAGGCAGACGTCGGGCTTCCCGCAACCTCGGACATCCTGGCGCGCGTGCAGTCGCAGGCCAGGGCGCAGGGAGCGCGCACGCGGCAAGATGTCCTGCGCCTGCTGAAGGCGGAAATGGCGCGTGGCCTCGTCCCCACCACGCCCCTGAACGACGACGGCCGTCTCCTGACGGTGATCCTCATCGTGGGCGTGAACGGTTCGGGGAAGACGACCAGCATCGCCAAACTCGGGCGCTACTACCAGTTGCGCGGGCGCAAGGTGATCCTGGCCGCCGCCGACACGTTCCGCGCCGCTGCCATTGACCAACTGAAAATCTGGGGGCAGCGCCTCGGCGTGGAGGTCATCGCCCAGCAACCCGGAAGCGACCCGGGCGCCGTGGTGTTTGACGCCATACAGGCGTGCCGCTCGCGCGGAGCCGACATGCTCATCGTGGACACGGCAGGCCGACTGCACACCAAGCACAACTTGATGGACGAACTGCGCAAGATACGCGGCGTCGCCGCCAAGCAGGTGCACCAGGCCCCCCACGAGACCCTGCTGGTGTTGGACGCAACGACGGGCCAGAACGCCCTGGCCCAGGCCAGGCACTTCAAGGAAGCCGTGGACGTTACCGGCGTCATCGTGGCCAAACTGGACGGCACGGCCAAGGGGGGCGTCGTCCTCAGCATCGCCACGGAGTTGGGCCTGCCGGTGCGGTTCGTCGGCCTGGGCGAAAAGCCCGACGACTTTGCCACCTTTGACCCCGAGCGGTTCGTGAATGGCCTTTTCGCCGACACGACGGCATAGGATGAGACCGAGACGACCCATTATAGACTGGAACCAGGAGTGAATCCGATGATGGAAGACTTGAAATCCAAACTGAGCGACATGTCCCGGCGCATCCATGAACTCATGGAGCGTCTTTGACATAGAAGGCAAAGAGAGGGAGATCGCGCAACTCAACAAGGAGTCTGAAGCGCCCGACTTCTGGGACGACCCCATCGCCGCCAAGAGGAAGATGCAGCGACTGAACGACCTGCGGGAGGAAACCGCATGGTGGCGCTATGCGGAATCCCATGCCGCCGACCTGCTCGGCCTCTACGAACTGGCCGCGGAAGACGGGGATGAAACCACCATGCGCCAGGTGGCTGAAGAAGCCGACCGCCTTGCGCAGAGCCTGGAACGCAAGGAGTTCCTGCTGCTGTTCTCCGGCGAATACGACCGATCCGACGCCTTGCTGTCCGTCCACGCGGGCGCTGGCGGCACCGACTCCCAGGACTGGGCGCAGATGCTCTTGCGCATGTACCTGCGCTGGGCCGAGCGCCAGGGGTTCAAGACCGAAGTCCTGGACATCATGCGCGGCGAGGAGGCCGGCATCAAGAGCGCAACCGTCCTCGTATCCGGCGACTACGCCTACGGCTACCTGAAGGCCGAAAAGGGCGTCCACCGCCTGGTGCGGCTGTCGCCCTTTGACGCCGCCCACCGTCGGCACACGTCGTTCGCGCTGGTGGAGGTGATGCCCGATTTGGACGAGGACGTGGAGGTGGACATCAATCCGGACGACCTGCGGATTGACGTCTTCCGGTCTTCGGGCGCGGGCGGCCAGAACGTGCAGAAGAACTCCACCGCCGTGCGGATCACCCATCTGCCGACCGGCATCGTCGCGTCGTGCCAGAACGAGCGCTCACAGTTGCAGAACAAAGAAGTCGCCATGCGCATCCTTCGCGCGCGCCTTTGGGACATGGAGATGCAGAAGCGCGAAGAGGAGCAGGCACGCCTCAAGGGCAAGCATGTGGAAGCCGGCTGGGGCAACCAAATCCGCTCCTACGTCCTCCACCCCTACCACATGGTGAAGGATCACCGCACCGAGGCTGAAGTCGGCAACGTGGACAGCGTCCTGGACGGAGACATCACCGACCTGATGATCGCGTACTTGAAGCAGAGCATCGCCGAACCCGCCGGGACACCATAAACGAAAGGAGTTCCGAGATGCCCATTGAGAAGGATTCGCAAGGCGGCGGGAAGAGCGGCGCCGGTTTGTCCGCGTCGGCCTCCGCGGGAACCGGCGAAGCCGAAGCCCCGC